>JAFGOZ010000374.1 GCA_016926235.1 Bacteroidales bacterium
AACTTGACCAAATCAAAAATAGCTGCATAAAAAAAGAGGCTGCCTTTTTAGACAGCCCCATCACTGATCAGAAAAAATTTTTGGGTGGGGACTTTTTGTACTGGCAATACTAATTGACACAAAATATTATTGTAAGTACTTTCTTGTAAGTGAGTAAAGAAAATTCCATTATCAGTTTTAGATACCTAAATGATATTGAAGGTATTAAGATAACCATTCCTTCATTGAAAAATACATTTTATCAGCCAACCTGTAATTAAAACAATATATTTTAGTATATTTCGCATCATTCAAAAAACCTGAATTATGCGCCATAAAGACCGGTTTTTAGCCACTATAAACAATGAGCCTGTTGACAGGCCAGCCTCCTGGCTGGGTTTGCCTGTACCGCAGGCTGAGCCCGCGCTTATAAAGCATTTTGGGGTAAGTTCTATTGATGAATTGAAACGAAAAATTGACGATGATATTTACCCTATTGAAGTTCCTTATAACTACCCGCCATCAAACCATATAGCCTGTGCATTTGACTTTGCAAAAATAGAACACCTCGACAAACCCGAGGACAGGACCCTTACCTCCCCCGGATTTTTTGAAGATTATTCCGATCCGGCAGACGTGGAAAAATTTAACTGGCCTGACCCGGCCAAATACCTAGACCGGAATGAATCGGCCCGTAGGGCAAAAAACATTCCCGATGATTATGTGCGTATGGGAATACTCTGGAGTGCCCACTTTCAGGATGCATGCGCCGCATTTGGTATGGAACATGCCCTTATGGTAATGCTTACCAGTCCTGACATGTTCAGAGCAGTAATTGACAGGATCACGCAATTTTACCTGAAGGCAAACGAGATCTTTTATGAATCGACCAAAGGCTACCTGGATGCCATACTCATCGGCAACGACTTTGGCAGCCAGACCGGACTAATGGTTGAACCCGCTATGATACAGGAACTGGTATGGCCGGGTACCAAATTGCTGATTGACCAGGCAAAAAGTTATGGACTGAAAGTAATGCACCATTCCTGTGGTTCTATATTCCCCATCATTAATGACCTGATAGAACTGGGAGCAGATATCATCCACCCTATACAGGCTCTGGCAGAAGACATGGATGCTCCAACACTGAAGAAAAACTTTGATAAAAAGACTGCATTTTGTGGTGGGATTGATGCACAATATCTTTTAGTGAAAGGCACTCCGCAAGATGTGGAAAAAAAGGTAATAGAACTGAGGGAACTCTTTCCAACAGGTTTAATTATCTCTCCCAGTCATGAAGCCATATTGCCGGATATACCCCCGGCAAATATTGAAGCATTGTTTAAAGCAGTAAACCAACCCAAATAATTATGAGACGTTTTGGACAAACTATACGGCTTATACCTGAAAAAGCCGATGAATACATAAAATACCATGCTGCAACCTGGCCTGGCGTATTGAAAATGATAAAGGAATGCAATATTTCCAACTATTCCATATATATCAAGGACTTTGTGTTGTTTGCCTACTTTGAATATACTGGCAGCGACTTTGACGGAGATATGGCAAAGATGGCAGCAGATCCTGAAACCCAACGCTGGTGGGATACTGTAAAACCATTAATGGAACCTATTAAAACCCGGCAAGAAGGCGAATTCTGGGCCGATATGGAAGAGATATTTCACTTGGATTAGCTGTCAGCCATTAGCTATTAGATCTTAGTAAACAAAACGAATAAAACAAAAAATTAAATAATATATATGATGTTAAAAGGTTTCTTCGTCTTCTAACTCCTTATATCAACAAATAATAAATAATGATAGTCCATAAAAAATACTATTAGCATAAATCTTAAATAAACGACAAATATGGTAAACCCAAACCCTATTATTGGAACCGGACTGCATGCCATAGGTGGCATATCCGCATCAACTTGTTATGTACCCTATCAGAAAACAAAAAAATGGTCATGGGGAACATTCTGGCTTGTACAGGCTTCTTTTGCCTGGATAATAATGCCTATAGTTGTTGGAATTATAACAGTTCCTGACTTTTTCGGAATATTAGGCAATGCCCCTAAAAGTGCTTTATTGGGGGCGTTTATTCTTGGAGCCGTTTATGGTTTTGGAGGCATGTCATTCGGTTTGGCTATTCAGCATATTGGGTATTCGTTAACTTATACCATTGCCATTGGTATATCTGCAGTGCTTGGCACAATAATACCTCTTTCCATTTTTGGAGGATTGGCAGAACATTTTACAAAACCAGGAGGCGGCATTGTACTTTTGGGGATGATTTTATCAATAATAGGAGTAGCCCTTTGCGGATTATCCGGATTTAAAAAAGAAAAAGATATTATCGAAAAAGAAGGAAAGTCTTTACAATTTAATATGCTCACGGGCCTTATACTTGCCATTATAGGCGGTGTGCTCTCAGGTGTATTTAATGTTTCGCTTGAGTTGGGGCAACCTATAGCTGATATTGCAGCTCAAAACGGGGCCGGACATTTTGAAGGTAATGCAAAACTCATCGTATCTACTTCAGGTTGCTTTGTAGTCAATTTTATATGGTTTTTAGTATTGGGTATTCGTCAAAAAACATTGAAAGAATTTACCGGGAAAACAGGTTTAGGTATCAGCTCCCGATTTAAAAACTTTCTTTGGTCAGCTCTTGCAGGAACCATGTGGTGCTTCCAGTTTTTCTTTTATGGCCTGGGCCATGTTAAAATGGGAACATTTAAATTCGCCAGCTGGGTATTGCATATGTCCATGCTTATTTTCTTTAGTTACATTGTGGGTGTGGTTATGAAGGAATGGAAAAATGTAAAACGAAGAACGTATGTTATTTTGGTTATTGCACTTCTAACATTGATCATATCTTTTGTAATCACTTCTTATGGAAGTGTAATTGGAGAACGGGCAGTTGCGGAAGCTGGCAGATGATAAACCGTTTCTTGTAATTATAAATCTTCCTTTATGAAAAAACTATTCGCCAGGTACAGGGATACAATGATGGGTACCTGGGATAGTAATACTGAAGGTAAGGATGACGGAAAAGACAGACAGAGATTATTGTATTTTACCCTGCTATCTCTGTTCGCAATAATGTTGATAATCGGTATTATCATCTCAAACTTCAAGTCCATAGTAAGAAATATCGAGAGGCAACTGGCAAAAGATAAAATGCATGTAATCTGTCACAAAGGTATAAACTGCGATGAAGTGAAAGTAACCTGGACATTGTCCGTTTTTGAGACTGTTACAGTTTATGAAAATGGTGAACAATTATTTAGCAAAACAAATGAAACGGGTGAACAAATCTTTACTATATTCTATAAAAACAAAGAAGTTGCTGAAATATCGCAATTTAAGGCAAAAGACTGGGTAAGTCATGATTATTATTTTGGGATTTACAGGAATCGGTCGGATAAGCTCAGGGTAAAAGTTATTATTAAAGGAGAACATAATCAATTTGCACAATATTATTGTTATTAAATAGGGTAATTGCAAACATGAACATCCTATTAATATCTGGGAGTAAACCTGATATGATGGATTTGTGTGGTTAGGTTAATAAAAAAAATTCATATATGTTAATTAGAAGGCACATAATACTTCTTCCTGTTTATCCGTTTTATCTTACCTATATATTATTGTTTGTATATCTGCAAAATTATTCACAGGAAACATCAGTTACAGATTATGATAGTAACACATATACAACCATTACCATTGGAAACCAAACCTGGATGGCCGAAAACCTTAAGGTAATCCATTACTCAGACGGAAGAGCCCTAATAGATGTTACAGGACTGGGAGAACTAAATTTGAACGATATGTCACGATACTATTTTTATTATAATGACAATTCATCCTATGCTAACCATTACGGTTGTTTATATACATGGTACACAGCTATTAATGGCACAAAAGGTGATTCAAATAATTTCGCGCCTATTCAAGGGATTTGCCCCAGTGGCTGGCATATACCGAGTGATGCAGACTGGCAGCAGCTTGAGGTTTACCTGGGAATGGACTCACTCGTAGCGTATAAATCGACCTGCATTGCTGACGAAAGATCCTGGAACCTTGGCGATTTGTTAAAAGTTGGCGGTAGTTCAGGATTTGAGGCAAAGTATGCCGGAGTACGTGATATCGATGGCAGTTATACCGGAATGGGTAATATAGCTGAATTTCTGACCTCATTTGGTCAAAGAATGAGTAATGAAACCATAGATTCCTATACCCGGCTTTACTATTTACTATCTTCAGATATGAGGCTACTATGTCATTATCACGCTACCACTGCTGCCTATTCAGTCAGGTGTTTAAAAAACCAAACTGTATCTTCGTATTCCAGATTAAATGAGGTAATCAGATTATCTGTAAAACCCGATCCGGTAAAATCAGAAATGAATATTATATTTTCACTAACCAATCCCTCACAAATCACACTGGAAATATTCAATATTTCCGGTATTAAACTAAATACTCTTTTGTACAAAGCTGCCTGCGAAACAGGTCAGAACCAGAAATCATTCAATGTGACCAATCTTAATGCGGGATTGTATTTATTACATTTTACTTCAAATAATGGCGCATCAATTAACAAATTAGTGATTAAACAATAAAAAAAATGAGACTCTCTGCCATCTTAGTATTCATGACTGGCCTTAAATTTTGCATACCGGTAAGTTCTCAAACCGTTACGGATTTTGATAATAACACTTACCGGACTATCGCCCTTGGTGACCAGATCTGGATGACCGAAAATCTTCGGACTACTCATTATAGTGACGGTACAATTATTAATGATGGCAGATCATTCACTTTTTATTCCATGGATGTAGCCATGGACGCATCTGATTCGACAAAATACTGGTTCTGTTATAATAATGATACAGCAAATGCAGCAACATACGGATGTTTATATAACTGGTTTGCTGCGGTTAACGGCAATTACTTTTACATTAACATACCCGAAAAAGTACAGGGGGTTTGCCCTGTCGGATGGCACATTCCCTCCATTGATGAATGGGACCAGCTGAAGGCAGCGGCCGGAACAAACGGAAGCACTGAATTGCAACAAGGAGGCTTTACCGGGTTTAATGCCCTGTTAGGAGGATACAGGCACGATCTGTTTAATCAATTTAACGGAATAAACAATATAGGAGCATATATCACAACTAAGGTTGAACCGGACGGATACATAATGTTATTCACTTTTCATAGTGATGACACGGCAAATCATCACTGGACGCACAGAAAAACTACCGGCTACTCGGTAAGATGTATTAAAGATTCCGAAACTCAAATAAATACGAATCCTCTGGAAAACAGAACAAATTTCAGGGTATTCCCAAACCCTGCATCAGTAGAAGTGAATATTCAGTTTACTATGGATGTGCCGGAAGTTATATGTCTTTCGGTGTATAATGCTCTGGGACAAAATATCGAAATCTTACTCAACGGATTTACTGAAGCCGGTCGGCATGAAATAGTCTTGTCGTGTAAAAGTCTAAAACAAGGGGTGTATTTTTTTTCACTATTACAGGGCAGTGATAAGAAGATACAGAAAGTGATATTGTATTGATTAAACCAATTTTTTATTAAATACATTAAAATCTAATCTTTTTTAGAAAGCTGCTTTTCAACCTTACTGATCAATAATTCATAATCTATCGGCTTCGAAATATAATCATCACAGCCGGCTTTTAAACATCTTTTTTCATCTTCTTTTGAGGCAAAAGCAGTTTGTGCAATTACAGGCAATTGAGGCCATCTTTCCTTAATTTGTCTTGTTGCATCAAGGCCATTTATATGCGGCATTTTAATATCCACCAGAACAAGCTTTACTTCTGGATTACCTTCCAGGATTTCAATCGCTTCCATCCCATTTCTTGCCTGCATTATTATTGCCCCTTCAATTCTAAGGATTTCTTCGATAAAAGCATAACAATCATCATCATCTTCAGCAACAAGTATTGTTACATTTTCAAGAGTATTTTCTTTCATTGGTTGCTTATTTTGATTTTGGGTTTCCCCTATTTTATGCTGCATGAAAGGTAATGTAAAATAAAAAACCGAACCTTTGTCTTTTTCTGATTCTACCCATATTTCTCCACCCAATAATTCAATATATGCTTTACATATATAAAGTCCAAGACCCGTTCCTTCAACAATTTTTAAATCAGGCAATTCCCCTTGCCTGAACCTCTCAAATATTATATCCATTTGGGCTGAATGAATGCCTATCCCTGTATCTTTAACGTAAAATGTAACCTGATTATTTTCTAGTGTATAACCAAAAGTTATTTTACCCTTATCCGTATACTTTATTGCATTATTGATAAGATTTGACATAATCTGGCTTAATTTTGTGGAATCTGTTCTGATAATAAAATCTTCAGTTATGGACTTATCTTCAGCTTTGAGTTCCAATCCCCTCTCTTCTGCATAGGGCTTAAAAAATGAAATCAGGTATTCCATGTTTTGTCTCAGGTTCACATCCTCAAATACAACATCCATTTGTCCCGATTCAATTTTTGAAATATCGATCAAATCATTGATAATATTAAGCATCCGTTTCCCACTACGCTGAATAACATCAATATAACGTTCCATTTTGGGACCTTCCAATTGTGGTTTTTTCAACAGTTCGGCAAACCCCAGAATGCCATTCATCGGAGTCCTGATCTCGTGGCTCATATTTGCCAGGAAAGCTGTTTTTAACCGGTCACTTTCTTCTGCTTTCTCCTTTGCCAGTGTAAGTTCCTCATTCAATTTATGAAGGTCGCTTATGCTTCTTTCAAGTTTCTCATTAAGTATCTGGTATTCTTTATTTTGCTCCAATAGTTTATTTTCTATTCTTTTCCTTTCCGTAATATCCTGGTTTGCACCATATGTTTTCACAGTCACGCCCCTGTTATCTACTACAGCAAAAAAACGAACCAAAATATATCCTGTTTCCCCATCTGCATACAAAATACGATGCTCCAGTTTTCGGCTAAATCCAGGCAATTTATTTGCCAAAACCAGTTGAACCTCTTTGGCAACAAAATTACGGTCATCAGAATGAACAAATTTTTCTGCATACTCTTCAGAAGTCATTATATAACTCCCAACTTCCTTAACATTGGTGCGATAAATGGAGTAGAACTGATCATTGAACAGGAAAGTGTCCGTAGCTACATCATACTCCCAATATCCAAGATGTGCCATTTCCATTGCATTTTCCAATTGAGCCTGAATATGGTAAAGTGTCTCTTCCGATTTTTTTCGCTCACTTATATCCTGTACAAATGAAAAGGATATACTCTTGCCACCATATTCTACCATGCTAATAAAAACATCAACCGGAAATTCCTCGCCATTCTTTCTCCTATGTTTCGACTCCATTGAAAAGCTTATTTTCTCATACGTTTTCTTTCTATGCACAATCCATTTCTCTGCATTAAGAGTTGTATCGATATCCCATATTTTCATACTTAACAACTCCTCTTTTGTATATCCCAGAATATCGCATGCATATTTATTAGTATAATAAATATTACCATCATCATCCACCTGAAAAATTGTAATACGCGAATTATCAATGCCGAATTTTGTTACTACCAGCTTCTCCAGAATTTTTCTTGATTCCGTTATATCATGAAATATGGTTATAACACGAAACGGTTTTTTCTCATTGTTTTTAAATTCCGGGATAACATCTAAACTAAACCAACTATATGTCTTATCTTCTGGGTTACGTATACCTATTATTTTATTTATAACCTTCTCTTCCCGTAAAAGAGAAAGCATTACCGGTGAACTTTCCCATGTAAGTGGATTTCCATCTTCATCTATCGCATATCTTTCTTTATAAAAATCTGAGATAAGATTTGTCTTACCCTTTTCTAAATTTAATAGTTTTTCAGCTGCTGGATTAAAATGCGTAATTCTCCCCCCATTTTCCACATAAATTATCCCCAAACTCATATTCTCAAAAAGGTACTTATATGATGTTATTTCATCTCTCATATATTTCTCCCCAAATGAATATTACCAATACTCGTCTAATCAAAGTAAAGATTATAATAGCAGATAAACTCTCCTCTATATTAAGTTACAAAAAAAAATCGTAATAAAAAACTGGTTGGGAATTTGAGGCAAAGGTAACTATTTAATTTATTGATCCAAAAATAAATAAATGAAACGGATTGTACTTTTAAATTAACTTTTCCTACTAACTCCTTTTTGAAAAGAATAATCTTATTTTTAGGTATTTGGTGCAAAATATTTTAGATATTTGAAGCACCAAATACCGAATAATTACATTTATTAGGAATGAATATACAGGTTCCACCCCAAATAACTATCCACAGTCTCCTCTATTATACTGCCTACATTCCCTCTAACCATGGCTACATGGTGTTCAAAGCCCTGTTTGCACATGAATTTCATAAGGTCTTGTAAGTTTGGAATACGTGTAACAGCAATACCTCCATCCATACCATAGGGATCATCCGTAAATTCACCTTCTCCCAGGTAAGATTTTATCATTCCCATGGTGTCATCCGTTGAGATGCGGAAATAGGTAAGAGGGCCAGCCTTCACTTTACCTTTCACAGCCCCAAAGCAATTCTCCTGGCCCAGAACAGTTCCCAGCACATCCAGGTTGGCAATCTCCACTTCATTTTCAAAGAAACTCTTTGGATAGTTACTGCAATGTGTACAAACGCACATATTACGATCTTCACCAAAATTGTTGTTCCAGTCAAGCAATGCAGGCGGCCTTCCTGCGGCCAGCGCAAGCATATACATGGATATTACTCCGGCAATGTCCACCTCACAGGCACAAGGGATCATTTTTTCACCCAGCATACTCATAGAAAGACAGGTTGCACATCCATAATTTTTTTGAATAGACTCCCAACATTGGATGGCTGCCGCGTCAATTTCATTTTCAGCAATCCATTTTTCAATTGCCAGTCCAAATTTTGCCTGAATTCCTATTTTAACTTCCTGAATGTATGACGGAATCTTTCCATAAGCTTTTATCTCCGACATTTTATTTTTAAGATTGCTGGCATTATTATCAATCTTTTGTGCTTCACCCAATATCTCTGATAGGTCAACCGGAACTACAGTAATACCAGATGCCTGTAATAGTTTCTCGCTGGCACGCATAGTCTGGAATGCTCCCGGGCGAGCGCCTATAGCTCCAATACGGGCATGTTTCAACCCGCCTACTACCCGACAAATTGATGCAAAACGCTCCAAATCTTTTCGAAATACATCACTATTTAATTTACATGTGTGATAAGTGGTATCCGTAAAAGGAATTCCGTACTGATAAAAATTATTACATACGGACAATTTTCCACAAAACGCATCCCTTCGGCTTTTTACATCCACCTTATCATTGTCATCATCTTCAGCTTGCACAAGTATGGGAACATTTAGTTCTGCGTATTTAATAGTGTTAACGATTCCTAACTCATCCCCAAAGTTGGGTAATGTAATTAGTATACCATCAATTTTATTACGGTTTTGACTGAATAATTCTGCACATTTACGTGCATCCTGTATTGTTTCTACTGCTCCGGTTGGAGTAGCTTCTGCAGGCAGAATTATATATTCATAGCCCAGTTTATCCAGTTCAGCCAGTATCTGTTTTCGGCCCTGCTGTGCCAATTCGAAATTAAAAATATTACGGGTGCCCACTATTACACCGAATGTTAGTTTTTTCTTGTATGCCATGGTTATATTGTTAATTTGTTGTATTATCTAATAATTGGTTCATGCAAAGTTCGCAAAGCAGGCGCAAAATACGCAATGTTATTTAAGACCTTTGCGTGAAATATTTCTATTTTATTCCTCTTGTATTATCCACTGCCTTAATCCATCCATTATATAATAAATCTCTTTCTTCGGTTTTCATTTTTGGTTGTGTTTTACCCTTGCTGGTGTATAGAGCTTCCAAAGTTATTAAATCTTTCCAGATTCCTGTACCAAGCCCTCCTGCCAATGCAGCACCTAACGCAGAAGCCTCCTCGATGTCGCTCACCACAATTGGGGCTCCCAACATATCGGCCTGAAACTGCATTAAAAATCGGTTGCGTGTGGGACCCCCATCAACCCGAATTTCTTTTAATGCTATTCCGGCTTTAGCTGCCATTAAATCAAGCAGATCTTTTACCTGGTAAGCAATGGACTCCAAACCGGCTCTTACTATATGTGCTTTGTTTGTCCCTCCGTGTATGCCCGAAATACATGCCCTGACTTTATTGTCCCAATAAGGAGCTCCCAAACCGGCAAATGCGGGCACAAAATATACTCCTTCCGTAGAATTGACGGATGTAGCAAGTTTCTCAGACTCGGCAGAGGTACTCATAATGCCCATTGCATCCACCATCCATTTAATCGTAGCACCGGTACTATGAATATTGCCCTCAAAAACATAATCGGTTTTGCCTTTGATCCCATATCCTATTGATGTTACCAGTCCTTCCGGAGCTTCTGCAGCTTTTTCTCCGATATTCATCATTACTGAAGAACCCGTTCCATATGTTGTTTTTGACAGCCCTTTATGATAGCATCGCTGACCAAATAATGCACCATGTGAATCACCCAGAATTCCAGATATTGGAATTGGATTGGTAAAAACACCTCCGGCTGTTGTATTTCCAAAAATTGCATCAGCTGGTTTGGGTTCCGGGAGTATATTCATCGGCACACTGAAAAGTTTACATATTTCATTATCCCATTGTAGTATATGTATATTAAACAACAAAGTACGACATGCATTTGAATAGTCTGTTGCATGAACTTCACCATTGGTTAGTTTCCATACCAGCCACGAATCAATTGTCCCTGCTGCCAGTTCACCTTTTTGTGCTTTTGCTTTTATTTCCTCACTGCTGTTCAAAATCCAGGATAATCCACTGGCTGAAAAATATGGGTCAATAATCAGTCCTGTTTTTTGACGTATCATCGGTTCATGACCAGCTGCTTTCAAAATATTACATTGTTTTTCTCCACGCATGCATTGCCATACTACCGCATTATAAACCGGTTTTCCTGTATTCTTATCCCAGACTAATACGGTCTCTCTCTGATTTGAAATGGACAGACACTTAACCTCTGATGCATCAATCCCTGATTGTTTAATTACACCAGCAATAACTTTTAGTGTGTTTTTAAAAATCTCTTCCGGATCGTGCTCCACCCAGCCCGGTTTAGGATAGATTTGCTTGTGTTCAGCATTTACCCGTGCAACCAGTTTGGCCTGCTGGTCAAACAAAACGGCTTTTGTAGCTGAAGTACTCTGATCGACTGAAAGTATGTAGGTATGCATGATGCTTATTTTGAGATTTTTAGTGCGATTTTGTGATTTGGTGGAAAAAAAAACGCCATAAAAGTACTAAAACACTAGTTTTCAAAAAATTAATTATTTATTATTCTTTATCCAGTCTTCAACTATCTTCACTATCCCTGAGGTATTCAAACCATAAAACTCAAACAACTCCTTAGAACTGCCATGTTCAGCATTTTTATCAGGAATACCATGAATTTTCATGGGAACCGGATGATTTTGAATTACCCATTCTGCTATAGCTGAACCTAATCCTCCAAATACATGATGCTCTTCAACCACCATGATTCTTCCGGTTTCTTTCGCAGCCTTCTCAATTGCATCTAAATCAAGTGGTTTAATCGTATGCATATCTAAAACCCTGCTTTTAATTCCTTTGTTGGCTAGTTCTTTCCCTGCCTGCAGACAATGAAACACGGTTTCGCCTGTACCTATCAAGGTCAGATCACTTCCTTCAAGTAAAACATTCGCTTTACCTATTGTAAATTCCGGTTCTCCTTCTGTATAAACATCCGGCACAGTGCCTCTTCCAACCCTTATATAAACTGGTCCTTCATGATCGGACAATATCTCTGTCATTTTTTTGGTTAGTGCCACATCGCATGGTAAAATAACAGTAAGGTCAGGTAGCACACGCATTACTGCAATATCATTCAAGCTATGATGTGTGGAACCCAAAGCTCCATAACTTACGCCACCACTCACACCAATGACCTTCACATTGGTTTTGTTATAAGCTACATCCACTTTTACCTGCTCATAACTGCGTGCTGAGTAAAAACATGCAGGTCCGCAAACAAAAGGCTTTTTACCACTAAGTGCCAGGCCTGCTCCGACTCCTATGGCATTTTGTTCTGCTATACCTACTTCCACAAATTGCGAAGGTAGTTGCTCTCCAAATTCCGTAAGCGTCACAGAACCCCGTGCATCGGATGTAACAGCTATAATATCTTTGTCTTTCTTTGCCAGTTCAAGCAATGTCTCCGTAAAAGCCTGACGGCAAGGTATTTTATTTGCTTCCATTATTACACCTCCAGTTTTTGATTTAACTCCTCCATTGCCTGCTGCAGTTGCTCCGGTGTAGGTACTTTATGATGCCAGGCTGCTTTATTCTCTATAAATGATACACCGCGGCCTTTCACGGTTCGGGCTATTACAAGGTGCGGCTTGCCTTTCGATACAGGGTAGCTATCGAATAAGGCCATCAATCCCTTAATATCGTGACCATCTACTACATCAACATGCCAGTTGTATGCCTCCCAGCGTTTTTTCAGGTCATCCAGTGCCATTACATCTTCTGTATTTCCACTAATTTGAAGGTAGTTTCTGTCAATAATCGCTACCAGGTTATCCAGTTTATAATGACTTGCACTGTTTGCTGCCTCCATAATGGAGCCTTCTCCCTGTTCGCCATCACCCATTAATACGAATACTTTGTGTTGTTTTTTATCCATTTTTGCTGCAATGGCCATACCCACACCTACTGACAATCCATGTCCGAGGGCTCCTGAATTAAGCTCCACTCCCGGGACCTTACGAGTTGGATGACCGGCCAAAATGGATTGAAATTTTCCATATGTATCCAAAACCTCTTTTGGAAAATATCCGGCTTCGGCAAGTATGCAATAGTATCCTTCCACACTATGTCCTTTGCTTAAAATGAACCTGTCCCGGTCTTCCCAATTGGGATTATCCGTTTTGTATTTCATTGTATGAAAATACAAGGTAGTCAACACATCCACCGAAGAAAGTGCTCCTCCGGTATGTCCGCCTTTTGCTCCAGCAATAATCTGAAGCAAGCGTTTTCGGACATTTGTGGCTATATGCTCCAGTTGTTTACTCTTCTCCATAGTTTATTCTGCTATTATAAATTCTATCTCATGTTCTTTAAATACCTGCTTATCCTTCTCCTTTATTCCCTCATCAGTAATCAAATAATCCACCAGTGACAAAGCGCCCAGACTGGCAAGGGAACTTTTCCCTATTTTTGATGAATCGGCAACGAGATAAACCACATCAGAACTATCTATCATGGCCTTTTTAACTACCAGATCACTTAAACTGGGATAAGTTAAACCTGCCTTCAATGAGATACCCGCGGTGGCTAAAAATAACTTATCGGCATGTAATCCTTTCAACGAGTCTGCTCCTTTTTCCCCGGTAAGCGATAATGTTGGAGCTTTGAATTCTCCCCCGGTAACAATCACATTAATACCCGGTTCAGCACCCAGAAGCAAAGCAATATTTAAAGCATTCGTGATAACCGTAAGATTTTGATAATGTAACAGATTTCGTGCAATTTCTGTTGTGGTTGTTCCTGAATCCAGGATGATGCAATCTCCATCATGTATGTATTCGGCTGCTTTTTTGCCAATTTTGGCTTTCATTTCCATGTTCTCCCGGTGTTGAAGGGAAAAACTTTTTACCTGGTTTCCCAGGTTTTTTAAATAGGCCCCGCCATGCTCCCTTTCAATGTAACCCTCTATTTCCAGTTTCTCAAGATCCTGGCGAATGGTAACTTCTGAGACCCTGAATATCCGGCTCAGGTCAATCACCTTCACATTACCGTCTTCACGGATCATATCCAGAATACGATCGCGACGGTTAGTGGCTAATATGTTGGTTTTGGCGGCCATTTCTATATCCTATTGGCTTTTTGCCATTAGCTTTTAGCCTTTAGCTGGAGCAAGTTTTTCCAACAATTAATAGCCAATAGCTAACAGCTAATTCTTGCAAAGATATTATGATTTTTTTCGTTTTAAAAATAATTCGTAAATTTTCGAAATATTTTTTTAAACAAAAAACAAATTGATAATCAGATGATTATTTTTGGATTCTCAATAAAATGTTATGAAACATGCACTTGATAGTTTTTAAGTTACGGAAAAATATACCTATATTTCGCAATTGAAAATAATAATGACCTAAACCAAAAAACAATCCTATGAGTGAAGTATCGGTAAGCGGAAAACCATCCTTACTGGAAAGGCTGGATGCCCTATATGAATACGACAGAGAACCCGTTTCGGAAAAGAAACTTCATGGCTGGAAAACCTTTATTGCCATGTTTGCCGGAGAACACATTGCAGGAACCGAATTTGTACTAGGCCCCTTGATGGTAATGCATGGTGTCTCAGCTGTTGATTTTTTTCTGGGTTTATTTATTGGAAACCTGCTTGCCGTTTTAAGCTGGGCATTCATTTGTGCACCGGTTGGAGTGAAATCACGACTTACTATATATTGGCAACTTCGAAAATCATTCGGGCCATATCTTACATTAATCTATAGCGCTGCATACGCGATAATTCTTTGCTTACTGGCAGGAGCAATGGTAAACGTTGCTGTAACAGCAGTTTCTATTCCGTTCCATATTCCTAATCCAAACTTTATTGCAGGCGATCTTATTCCAACTGCACCATGGATTACCCTCGCTATAATTGTAGGAAGTGTTATTGCAATATTAGCAGTATTAGGATTTGAAAAGATTGCAGCATTCTCAAAAATATGCGCTCCCTGGATGGTAGTTGTATTTTTTGCTGCAGCTATAGCAGTTCTTGCCGACCTTGGCGCTCATAACCTTGGGGATTTCTGGGGTATTGCAAAAACAAAGATTTTTACCGGTGTACCAATAGGCAACAATAGCAAGTATACATTGTGGCACGTTATAGGTTTTGCCTGGTTATGCAACGCACACCAGCATATTGGTATATCTGACATAACCATTTTCAGGTATGCAAAAAAATGGACCCAGGGATTTGCTTCAGCCTTTGGAATGTATTTAGGCCATTTTGGCGCCTGGATCTGTTCGGGCATTTTATGCGCAGCCTTCCTGGCAGCCGGAAAAGAAAATCCACAACCCGGTGATATCGCTTTATTTGGAGCAGGAATTGCCGGAGCAATAAGCGTGGTAATTGCCGGATGGACTACTGCTAATCCAACACTTTATCGTGCGGGTCTGGCCATTCAGGTGGCTACACCGAACTGGAAACGCTGGAAAGTGACCTTTGCAGCCGGCATATTTATGATTATAGTTGCATGTATTCCTGCGGTAAATGCAAACCTTGACCGTATTGTCGGCTATATAGGATTGTTTTTTCTGCCTCTTGGTTCGTGCATCTTTATCGATATGTGGGTATTACCGAAACTGGGCATGGAAAGTGACTACGTGGACAAATACAAAAAACTAATAAGCTGGCCGGCCCTGCTTACCTGGTTTCTCTCATTTGGTATTGCCCTCACATGGCTTGGGCCAGATAAAGGAAATCTCATGTTCCTTGTAGCGCCTGAGTGGATCATGGCAATGGTACTTTATCTTATCTTTAGTTTCATTCAGCAAAAAGCTGGCAAGAAAACCAAAATTCAAACAGAGGAGGTGAAATCATGAAAATAATATTAAAGATTATATCATTTGCCGGACTGGCAACTGCTTTTCTGCCTTCATTATTTGTTCTCCATGGAAAAATCACCATGAAAGAACACTTTGTGCTCATGATTATTGGTACCATTATGTGGTTCGCCACCTCCCCCTTCTGGATGAAAAGTAAGTCGCTGGAAGAGGAAGAATAATCCTTCATCCCATGTCATTACTAGTACATAACCTACGAACAGAATACAAAAAGAATCCTCTCGGACTTGGGTCAATAAGACCCCGTTTATGCTGGGAAATTATCTCTTCAGAAAGAAATGTAATCCAAACGGCTTATCAGATCATTGCTAAAACAGATGAAAAAATTATCTGGAATTCTAATAAAGTAGACTCAGATCAGTCTGTCCGCATTGAATATAATGGCCAGGCATTACAATCCGGTCAACGTGTTTACTGGAAAGTAAAAGTCTGGGATAATCAGGGGAATGAATCCGACTGGAGCGATACAGCCTATTGGGAAATGGGATTAATGCAATCCAATGACTGGAAAGCCTTTTGGATTGAACCAAATATTAAAGAAGATATTAGCATATCCACTCCATGTCCTTTTCTTCGTAAAGAATTCACAGCTGATAACAAAATACAACGAGCTCAACTATATGTAACAGCTCATGGCTTGTATCAGGTAAATATAAATGGCCAAAAAGTGAGTGATGAATTATTCACACCTGGATGGACAAGCTACAAACAAAGGTTGCAGTACCAGGCATTTGACGTTACCGAACATATCCGGAAAGGTAAAAATGCCATTGGCGTCATTATAGGCGATGGCTGGTATAGAGGATACTTAGTTTGGCAAGGTGAAAAGAACCTTTATGGAGATAAAACAGCATTATTACTCCAGCTAAAACTTACCTATGAAGACGGAAGTGAAGAGTTGATTTGTTCCGACAAATCGTGGAAATCATCAACTGGACCAATCCTCCAATCCGACATTTACAACGGAGAAATCTATGATGCGCTATTGGAAAAGCCAGGCTGGGATTCTCCCGATTTTAACGACCAGCAATGGAATGGTGTAAATGTAAAAGATATTTCTAAAACAAATCTTGTGAGCCCGGATGGCCCTCCTGTCCGAATTACAGAAACAATTAAACCTATTAAGAAGATTATAACACCCAAAGGTGAGGTGGTCTTCGATCTGGGACAAAACATTGTCGGATGGGTAAAATTCTCACTTAAAGGGGATAAAGGTGATAAAATAACCCTTCATCATGCAGAAGTACTGGACCAGAAAGGAAATTTTTATACTGAAAACCTGCGAGCAGCAAAAGCAGAAGACACCTACCTGTTTAAAGGAGAAGGAAAGGAAACCTACGAACCGCATTTCACCTTTCATGGTTTTCGATATATCCGGGTAAGTGAATATCCCGGTGAAGTTACAATAAATGATATTGAAGGCAGAGTGGTTCATTCTGATATGACTCCTATAGGAAATTTTGAATGTTCCGATCCATTGGTTAATCGTCTGCAGAAAAATATCCAGTGGGGCTTAAGAGGTAATTTTCTTGATATCCCAACCGATTGTCCCCAGCGCGACGAGCGACTTGGCTGGACGGGTGATGCCCAGGTTTTTGCATCAACGGCATGCTTTAACATGGATGCCGACAGTTTCTATGCCAAGTGGATGAAAGATTTTATTGTTGATCAGAGGGAAGACGGCAGCGTTCCCTGGGTTGTCCCTATGGCTATAAAAGATGGCGGCGGAACGGGCTGGTCTGACGGATATGGAGCTACAGGATGGGCTGATGCCGCTGTGGTGATTCCCTGGGTTGTATACCAGGCTTATGATGACAAACGGATACTTGAGACGCAATATGGGTCTATGAAATTATGGGTGGAATATATGCGAAAACATGCAGGCGACAGGCATATTTTCGATTGCGGCTTCCACTTTGGTGACTGGCTATCCTTCGCAGAATATTACTCATACTATTACAATGCCCCGGATTACGGATATGCCGGCGCTCATACCGAAAAGGACCTGATAGCCACTGCCTATTACTATTACTCTACCTCTTTACTTCAAAAAACAGCAACCATACTTGGAAAAGAACAGGATGCAAAAGACTACGAACAGCTATTACCCAAAATAAAGTCAGCCTTCCAAAAAGAATTCATTACCCAAACCGGAAGATTGATTTCAAATACTCAAACGGCTTATTCACTGACACTTTCATTCGGATTAATCCCTGATGAATTTAAAGAAATTGCCGCAAAACGACTGGCAGACGATGTAAAGCATTTCGGACATTTAACAACCGGTTTCCTTGGTACTCCTTTACTTTGTGATGCTTTAACAGAAAACGGTTATCCTGATCTGGCATTTATGCTACTCTTTAATAAAAGATATCCTTCATGGCTTTATCCGGTTACCAAGGGAGCTACTACTATTTGGGAACGATGGGATTGCATTAAGCCCGACGGTAGCTTTCAGACGGCTGGAATGAATTCATTTAATCACTATGCCTATGGCGCCGTTGGAAATTGGCTGTATACTAAAGTTGCAGGATTGAGTATTGATGAAAATAATCCCGGATACAAAAAAATTATAATAAAACCTCACTTAACGGATCATCTGACTTATGCCAAAGCTGAATATGATTCAGTTTACGGACATATTAAAAGTCATTGGATAAAGGAGGGCTCGCAACTTAGCCTGCATGTGGTTATACCTCCCAATACTTCTGCTATTGTTTATATTCCGGTCAATGATGTAGAGAAAATATCAGAGAATGGATTTAAGCTGGATAAACATAGCGACATTCAGATAATCGGGACTGAAAAAGATCGGGTAATTATTGATATTGGATCGGGGGAATACAATTTTTCTGTCAATACCTAATTATCTTGATATAGGCCGTACGATCCCATCCATTTAAAAAATTCTGGTTAAAATTCGTAATTTTTACCAAATTTATGAAGTTTAGTTCATATATTTAGCTAAATTTGTGAAGTTATAATTTTATCATGTTTATACACCGAGAACTAATACCGTCCATTGAACAGTCTCTCTTCCAAGGGAAAGTGATTATCATTTATGGCGCCCGCAGAACCGGTAAGACAACCCTTGTAAAACATATTGCAGATAACCTTGGTAATAGTAAATATATTAATTGTGAACTATTGCAATATAAAACTACCCTTGAAACTACTGATAGCAATTCCCTCAAAGACATAATCGGGACCAGCAAATTACTCATTTTGGATGAAGCACAAAGTATAAGAAATATAGGTTTAGTTCTAAAAATTATTGTCGACACATATCCTGAGATTCAAGTTATCGCAACCGGTTCGTCTGGTTTCGACCTGGCAAACAAAACGGCTGAACCATTAACCGGCCGATCAAGACAGTATATTTTATACCCATTTTCAGCAACTGAAATTTTACAAAAAACAGACAAACCTTCCATTATCAATAATCTAAATAAGCTATTTCGTTTTGGACTGTACCCTGAAGTATATCAAAACAGTGAAAAAAGAGCCATAGAAGAAATTAACAATATAGCAAGCAATTATTTGTATAAGGATATTCTCCAGCATGAAAATATTCGGAAACCAGAATTAATTATCAACCTGCTACGTGCCCTTGCTTTGCAATTAGGCAATGAAGTTTCCCTTAATGAACTAGCTCAACTACTAAATGAAAATACACATACAATTAAACGATATCTGGATCTCCTTGAAAAGACTTTTGTGATTTATAAATTGTCATCATTCAGCAGAAATTTAAGAAAGGAACTTGGGAAAAGTCAAAAAATTTATTTCATAGATATAGGGATACGTAATGCCCTTATCCAGAATTTTAATCCCATGGAACTTAGAAACGATATAGGAGCTATTTGGGAAAACTTTTGCATTATAGAAAAAATCAAATCCAATCATTATAAGAGAAAATTTGTCAATTCTTACTTTTGGAGAACTTATGATCAAAAAGAAATTGATTATATTGAAGAAGAAGGCGGAAAATTGCATGCATTCGAATTAAAATTTTCGCAGACCAAAAAAACAAAAATCCCAAAAGAATTTTTAGATACTTATAAAAACGGTTCTTTTGAAATTATCACTAAGGACAATTTCTATAGTTTTATTCAATAATTTACAAAAAATGAAACATCCATGATAAATATTTTAACACACACAAGCATGATTATAAGCGAAAATCATCCGCTCAGGTAAAAGCTTCGTGG
>JAFGOZ010000375.1 GCA_016926235.1 Bacteroidales bacterium
AAACAGATTGCCTATAGACACTTTATTCGACAAAATGATATAAATAGATATTATTCAGTAACTTAAATGTGTCAAAGTAGAACTAATATTAATGCGCAAATTCCTCAATATGGAAAATTTGAAATTCCGGTATATCAAAACGCACTGCCCCAAGCATTAAAAATAAATGGGGAAAATGCATATAATCCTGAAGAGATCGTTTTAAAAGCAACATTTACAGGCCTAGGAGGCACTGTTGATATAAATGGCTTTTATTTTGAAGAATATACTCTTTCTGATGGAAGCTATAGTAGTACAGTTACGCCAATGTTTCCTTATATTAACCCACAAATTGCAACCCCCACCAATAACAATTTCTGGAAAGTGCGTTTTACTCCAACAGTCCAGGGAAGTTGGACATATCAATTAAAGTTTTATTTTCCTCAATCAGATGAGGAGGTAAATGCCGGAAGCGGAAGTTTTACATGTGTAAGTCCTTCTGCCAATAATAATGGCTTCCTTTCTTTCAACTCAGATAATGAATTACTCTTTAGCAATGGTGAGGGTTTTATTCCATTAGGCTTAAATGTAGCCAATTGGCCAGAAACATCAAGTCAAGATTTGGGTTCTAATTTTTTTCAACCCTACTTTGAAAGAATGAATGAAAACGGGGCGAATTTTATACGCCTTTTTATAGATTGTACTGATGCATTAATGTTAATTGGAAGAGATTCTTGTTCTCTCCATTTTGACTATTTAAATGGCAAAAGGGCCAAACAGATCGATGAAATTGTCCGTTTGGCAGAAGAAAATGGAATTTATTTACAATTTTGCATCAGTATGTCCAGAAATTTTTATGATGAAGGCGCAACCCTTGATCAATGGAGATGGATTTTTCGGAACACCTACAATGAAAACATGAATCCTGAATGGTGCGCATCTTCATATACAGAAGGCATTATTGATAGTGGGGAAAAGTTCTTTTATGATATGAAAGCAAAGGAAAAACATAAATCGGTTCTAAAATATATTGTTGACAGATGGGGGTATTCACCTAATGTATTTGCTTATGAATTCTTTAATGAGGTAAATAGCTCCATTGGAGATGAATCCAAAATAGCAGATTGGCATGTAGAAATGAACAATTACATTAAAAGTATTGATAAATATGGAAGATTAACTACTACTTCTATGTTAGGAAATGATATAGATTCTAACAGACAAGTCATCTTTTCCAACATGAACTACTCATCACCTCATCGATATATAAACCAGTGGGATGATAGAGTTCACCTTAGTTATGGTGTTTGGAAGAATATTGTTGATGATTTTAAGTTAAAGAATGGGAATACCCCAGTTCAAATTGGGGAAACGATGAGCCTTGAATTATTAGGTAATAAAAATATAGGATTTGAAGGAGTCTCTCATGACAAAATACTTGAAGAGTATGATCCAAATTCCTTTACCTTTCATTCAGATGTATGGTCAAGTTTGTTTATTGGTTCATTTTCAACAGCAGTATATTGGACATGGCCAGCCTTCATTGAAAGGAATGAATTATCAAATCCTGCTTCCAAACATATGCAACAATTTAAGGCTGTTAGTAAATTTACTAAGGACCTCCCACCAATTGGGTCTAAAAACCAGGTAAGCACCATTATTGACCCGGCTTCAAATAAAAATATTCATGGAGCGTATGTAAAAGATAATAGCCGGAATATGCTTTTTGGTTGGGTACAGGATAAAAACTTTTCAATAAATTCTTTAATTACCTGCTTCGATAAAACATCCCAAAGCTGTTCGGGTAGGTATGGCAGTTTGGCAGACTATTGTTATAGTTTAAGCGCTGCTGATAGACCAAGCCGGGCCTCATCAAATAATACGTTTTCTGTCGCTCTTCCATCTGCCGGCAAATTTATAGTTAAGTGGTACAATACTGAAACCGGAAATGTGGTAGTAAAGGAAAATATTAATGCTTCTTCTACAAGCTTTAATCTAACAATACCTACATTATTATTACAATCAACCTATGGCGATGCTGCATTTATTATTTCCACGGACAATTCCGGATGGTCAGATGATTATGTAACAAATACCGGGAATAAGGTTCTTCTTAATACGAAAATAGAGTACAGCAATAATCAGCTATTTTATGTAAGAGATGATGGGATAATTCATGCGATATATGAACAGAATAATGATAATTGGATAGACACCTGGTTAACATCGGCTGCACCAACCATGAAATCAGGTAGTGAGTCATCTGTTGGTTTCGATGTTGTTACCGAAAACAATAATGAAATTTTCTTTGCCGCCTATAATCAAACTATTCGCAGATTATACTGGAATGGTTCAGGATGGAGCAATGTAGAAACAAATGCCTCAGCAAAAGTACGCCCTGATTCCGAATTACATTATGGAAACGGACAAGTAATGTATGTTCGCCCTGATGGAATTTTAAGTGCTTTATATAAAAGTGGTAGTTCCTGGACTTATACCTGGTTAAATGGCAGTGCCCCAAGGGTTAAACCTGGTTCAGGTTTTGCTCTTATCCCTGAGCAGAATAATACAATATTCTATATTGCTGAGAATAATAGGATATATCATATGTATTATAGTAGTGGATGGAAATGTGATCCCACAAATTCATCTGCACTTGCCAGAAGTGATTCAAAACTATATTATGGGAATGGTCAAATATTTTATGTTCGTCCTGATGGATACCTTTGTGCTTTATATAAAAATGGGACTACTTGGGTGTATGATTGGTTAAATGGAAGTGCCCCAAAAGTTAAAGCTGGTACCGGATTTGTTGTGTTACCAGAGCAAAACAATACTATATATTATACAGATGTAGATGACAATATTGTGAAAATGTACTATGATTGGAATGTTGGTTGGGCTTTTGAAAAGATTTACATATCCCAATCTGTTTCCGGAGGAGCCAAGGAAAATCATAATTTAGCTTACACACCAAATAATATATTTTATGTGGGCGACCAGGATTCAAGGGTTCATCGCTTACAGTACACCTATGAAGTTCCTTTCTCGGTATTGGGGACGACAATAGGCCAGGTAAACAACTGGGACTTACCCGGTGCTGATGGAACAGATGTGTCTTATAAGTTTTTAGTGAATGATCAGACCACCATATATGCCACGACATCAGCACCCCAAACAACCATTGCATATTCTAAAAT
This sequence comes from Bacteroidales bacterium, assembly GCA_016926235.1. Next base: position 3,180 of record JAFGOZ010000375.1, read on the forward strand.
TGCAATTTACAACCAAAATAAGAGCCTGCTTTACTATAAATATATTGGAAGCCCTGCATCAGGAAATGCTTTGACAGCAACCTTAAATGCAGGAATATACTATATCGTAGTGGATGGTTATGCTCCAGGGAATTTTAAATTGATTGTAAATGATAATAGTATGCTTAAAAGTGCCGGTAACTATGATAATGAATCTGAAGTTTTGGATATTGAGGCCATTAATGCTGATGAAAAAGATATTGATCTATTAGCTTTCCCAAATCCGGTTACTACAAATTTAAATATTGTTTTACCAACAGATGGAGACTATAGAATTGATATTATTGACATTAATGGCAGAACAATACGATCAATAAACACAAAAGAGCAGCAAATCACTATTGACTGTACTGCAATTACCAATGGTGTTTATTTGATAAGAGCTATTGGCTCTGGTGCCATAAATCAAAAGAAGATCGTAATAAACAGGTAGATATAGAAAATTTTGGAGTTCATGAAACATGAACTCCAAAATTTTGCAAGAAATGTAAAAATTCGTCAAGGGTACAGCCTCGTTTATTTATCTTAAATATATATTACAAAAAATAAGTCTGTCTTAATCAAAAAACAACATTCATTCTTCAATAAATAATAGTTAATAATTTCACTTAAAAATTCTCAATCATGAAAAAACTAATCGTACTTCTATTTGTTTCAATCTTGTTTCAAAATGTTTTTTGTCAGGAAAATGATTTTAAAATTGGAATCCAAGCAGATCGTATTACAAAACTAAATGGCAGTATTGTTCCAACCGTTAAAGTGAATGGTGAATATTCGAGTGTCTTTGGGATTTTGTCAGAAGATGGATTCAATCTTATCAGGTCATATGATCCATTTATGTATATATCTAGGCAAAACTTTAAGAACTTTGTAGAGTTAATTGGAAACCACCAAATGCAGTGTACTTTTTGGCTTGAAAAATGGTTTAAACCCACCTCAAATCACTCAAATTCAGGATTTAACCAATATCAGATTAACGATGGTATTAACTATTTTCTTAACTTCGATGAAGCATTCAATGAAGTAGTAGGGAATAATTTATATGAAGATATAATATGGGGGGTACATCTTGCTGGAGAGAGCGATGGTGAACACCCATTCCCAACTAAGGATATTAGACCAAGTTGTGGTTTTTTTTATATTCAAAATGGTAATGATTGCGTGCCGGATATTAACCATTTGCATTGGAAATTATCTGCTGTTCCTCCTCAAAATGTTAATGATGCATTTTTACATTACAACACATTAAAAACTGATGGTGAACACAATTCAAACTTAAAACTTATAAATGGTCAGGTTTTTCACAGGGGATACATTAATGATTATGCTCATATTGTATTTAACAAATCTGATTATTTTAAGAATGATTACAGAGGAGATGTTCAACTGGAAGCTTCATATTATGCATGGCAATTCCAGGATTATTTTCATGATGATATTTGGGAAGATCAACAATTAGAATATGATAAAATGTACTTAGGCAAGTTTTTATCAATTGATTATGAAAAAAATTATTATGATAACATACAGGTCGAAATTGAAGTATCAACTGCCGAACATTATAAAAATGTAGATCCTGAATATTGCTACATAACTTGCACTAACCCTAATATAACAAATTATAACCATGTTTGGTTCCAGGCATATACTTCGATAATACATGGCGCAAAAGGAGTATGGTTTTGGAAACTTGAGTCAATGTGGTCAAATTCAGCAATTGATCTATCCAGAAAGACAATATTTGAAGGTACTGATGACCTAAGATTTCAAAGACAAAACTTTCCAACCAATTATGAAAAATATTTAGGAAACTTAGCTAAAGAACTTAGGTACTTAAAGGAAATTGGAGTTCTTAGCACTGATGAAAATTCAATCCTTTATACAAAAACAACATCTGCTGATAAGCTTGGAATCCTGCCTAATTGTAGCACTTATTTACCAAAAACACTAACATACACAAATGCCAGAGATCTATATGATGTAAAAAAATTCCCCTCAACCCATACTTTTCCAGAAAACTATCATTATACAGATGAGTTTTATGGTTTAAGATATACCCTAAGAACTAATGGTGAGGATATTTTTATGATAATTTCCAATCCTAATCCCGTAGCAATAATAACCCCTGTGTCCTTAAATTTTTGCGGGGTATATGATATTGATGGGGCTTATTTATATTTTGAAAATAATGAGGGTGCAGTTACCGGGACCGGTTACAAAACAACCCGGGATGCCGGTATTGATTGGAAAGCAAAAACAGTAAGGGACAAACAATATCTCCCTGCAACAAATAATAAGATTAGCCTAAGTTTCGGCCCGCTGGATGTGCATGTACTTAAATTAAAACTATCTGCTGGCTGGAATGACCATATTTTATTGAACCAGTCACAAAAAGTGCAACTTAAGTCTGACCTTAATTGTGAAAATGATATGCTATATTATGTTTGGGAAACAGGGCATATCTCCCGTATGTCGAAAACTCAAAACGGGGGTTGGGACGACTGCTGGATTTATAAACCTACCTGGCCTCTTGTAAAACAAGGAACTGGTATTGATGTAGGTTCTGAATGGTATGCCCCAATATATTATGTGGGTATAGATAACAAGTTTCACAACATTTATTTTGATGGAACAACATGGCAAAACTCAACCATCACATCCAGATGTTATGATCCGGGGTCTACAACAGAAGTCCATTACGATAACAACGGGAAAGCTTTCTTTGTAGACAAATATGGAATGATGTCCGTTGCTTATAATAATGGACAGGATTGTGATTGGGTATGCGCTTCAGCTCAAACCGTAAAATCAGGGACCGGATTCGATGTGGGACCTGAATGGAATGATCCTATTTACTACATAGGAAGTGTTGATGGAGACATTCACCGGATAATATATAATGGTACATGGCAACATACAAAACTAACCAATTGCACCATGAAGCCAAGAAATGACAGTGAAGTACATTATGGGTATGGGATGGGATTTTTTGTCAGAGAAGATGGCCATATGTGTGCATTCTACCCTTGCGGAGAATCAACATGGTGTTGTGACTGGGTGCACCCTGCATCTGCCCCATTGGTAAAAGCAGGTACCGGGTTTGCGGTTGAAAGGGTTTGGAACAACCCAATTTATTACATCGGTACTGATGACAATATATACAAAATATTCTATAATGGCGGTTGGACCTATACCCAAATTACTGATGATGCCAATTGCGGCGCAGGAGCTAAAGGAGATATGGACCTGATTTATTCTAACAACAGGATCTTCTATGTAGGTAAGAATGATGGGAAAATACATTCAGTCAAAGATATGTCTGCCGGAGGAATATTAAAGAGTACAAATGCTGCAAATCCAAATAGCCCATTAAATTACTTCCCTGACTATGTACCTGAAAGAATGCAGGAAATGCAAAATATATTAATTCAGGTATCTCCTACCGTTACTTCAGACTTTATTACTATTTCGGCAAATAATGCTATAAAGAAAATAAATGTGATGGATGTAAGGGGAGCTGTAATGCAAACCTTTGACAATGTTGACAACTTTGAATATTCAATCAATTTAAATCCTTATTGTAATGGACTTTATTTTATCCAGGTAATTACTAATAATGGGAATACTACAAAGAAAGTTATTAAACAATAGAATAGCTTTAAGATAACAAATTATTTAAAATTTTGGAGTTCATGATTTATGAACTCCAAAATTTTACAAAAGATGAGCAGTTTAGGGTATAATCTCATTAATTTGTAATAAAAATATGTTGTTTTATAATAACTTACAATAAACTGGAGAACTTTTTGAAATCTCTTACTCACAGCAATTGAAATGTATAGAATTATTATGAAAATTAACTAATAGCTCTTGAAACACAGTATTAATCTAACTTTTATTATTATGAATGTAAAATTTTTTCTCAGTGTATTATTCTTTGTAATAATATCATCTTCTTCAAAATATGCAATCGCATATACAAACACTCTTGAGGGATACCTTGAAGCTAACACATTAAAATCAGGTTCTGAAAATCCAGGATTTCATGACAATTATGTAACTATTGTAGGTGAGGGCTTTACAATTGGGAATGAAAATTTTAGGCCACTTTCATTAAACTATGTAGTTACAATTACGAAAAACTATCATACTAATACCTATTATCTTTCTCCGCATTGGAACTATAGCAGCATTTGGGGATATCCAAATACTGGTGGTGATGGCAGGTTTATTTTTAGTTCGACTGATGATGAGGGAATTGCATTACAAAAACTTAAGGACGACATGCAGAAAATATCTGATATGGGATTTAACGTTGTAAGGATAGCTGGTTGTGGTATGAATTATGATCCTATAACCGATAAGCTAATTTTCCCTACCAATAATTATACCGTGTTTTATCAGAAAATGGAGGAATTATTAAGCATAATTGACTCTTATGACTTAAAGGCAATATGGGTTCTTACGGCTGATGCAAAAAGTTATCAGGAACCATATATTGAACAATATAAAGATCATTTGAATAAAGTGAGTTCTCACTTTAAGGATAATAAGACCATAATGGGTTATGTTGCTTTTGCTGAACCATTCTATTCCTTCACCAAAAACAATCAAAACGATAAAATTGTAGTGGGTAATTGGGTGAATGAATGGTATTATATTGTAAAAAGTAATGCCCCCAACCACCTGTTTTCACTTGGATTACAGCATCCCGAAACAGTTATTAACTGGGATTATGGAATGATGATGACTGATTTTATGTCAACACATTTTTATGCATGGAGGGCAAATGTTTCACAATCCAATAACAAAATTGCAACTTATTGTAAGTGGATGTCAGATAATTATGAAGATATATGGATAATGGCCGAAACAGGTTACAGCGGCACTAATATAACCAATGAACAGGATATCACAACCGGAACAGAACAACAGCAGAAGGACTTTGCTGCCTTCCATACGCAAAGAACTCTGGACTGTGAGTGTAAGGGATATTCCTGGTGGCAATATCAAGATTTAGATTGGAGAGGCGATCCAAGCGACCCATATTGGGAAAACCATTTAGGTCTTATAACCAGGTGGCCTGCTGAAAGTGACAAAAAAGCTGTTAGTGTATTTGCTAACTATGACAACTTAACTCCAAATAGTGCAAATTGTACTCGCCCTTCAACTTATTATAATGTTGATGAAGGAACTAATTATAAACTTTATGGTAGAGTGGTAGATCAAGATGGTGTTGTTATCCCTGATGCAGTTGTTATTGGTTGGACGTATAATTCAAGTGAAAATAAATACTATATATTCAGGACTTTTACAAGAAGCAATGGTTACTTTTATTTATATGCAAACCAATATCCTTTAACCGATTTATGGATTTCGGGCTTAGGCTATGAAGCCAAAATAGGATCATTAACCTCAGGACAAACATATACTTTGAATAAAATAAACAAAAATAATTGGACTAAAAGATATACAAATAATGCAGACAATTGGCTTTGTGGCTGGTATTTAAGAGATTTTGATAAGTTTTTTATAGGAGATTTTGATGGAGATAATAAAGAAGAATTATTATGCATCCAGGTTACAGATATAAGTAGCTTTGTTAATATGTACAACTTTGATAATGGGAAATGGACTTATAATTGGACAAATAATGGCAATAATTCAATAGGGGGTTGGAATGTAAGGAGTTTTGATAAATTTTTCGTTGGAGACTTCGATGGAGATGGTAAAGATGAACTGCATTGTATCCAGGTAACATCAGGAACAAGTAATTTCTCAACAACTTTAAATTTCGATAATGGAACATGGTCTTATGCATGGTCTAATTACGGAAACAATTCAATTGGAGGATGGTATATAAGAAGCTATGATGATTTTGTTGTTGGCGACTTTGATGGAGACAATAAAGAGGAACTATTATGTTATAATAAAACCGACAATCATAGTGCCTGGGCTTTAATGCTACATTTTGAAAATGGAACATGGAACTGGGGATGGAGCAATGGTGGAAATGATTATATTGGTGATTGGAATATTAAGGCATCCGATAAATTTTACTGTGGCGATATTAACGGAGATAATAGAGATGAATTACTTTGTGCACAATATACAGGTGGATCAAATGACGTAATTTCTTTTTATAGGTATTCCACTAATTGGTCAAAGCTATGGAGTAATTATGGAAGTAATTCTGTAGGGATATATCCGTATAGGAACAAATTGGTAGTTGGTAATTTCGATACTGATATTAGCGACGAGATTCTTGGCGTTTATACTTGGGCAACAAAATTTGACTTTATAAATAGTTCACTCCTTTGGAGTTGGAGTGCAGGAAGCTCTAGTCTTTCAGATTGGAATATAAACTATAGTGCAAACTGTTTCTTTATACATACAATTGATAAGGCTCCTGATTACTTATTTGTTATTGAAAAGCCCGGTTCAAGCTATTCTGCTGAAATGTTTTCAATGAATACACTAATTCAAGGTAGCGGTACAAGTCTTAAGTCTGGTATATCTGAAAATAATAATGAATTTGTAGAGGTTGTTCCAGATAGCAATATTATATCTCAAATCCAAGAATTGAAGGTATTCCCCAATCCAGCTAAGGCTAATTTCAATATTATTCTTCCTGATGATGCTGAATACACAATTGACATCATTGATGTAAATGGAAAAACTATTCAATCATTAAAAAATATGGGACAAGCAATCAATATTGATTGTTCAAATATTGATAATGGTATTTATTTAGTACGGGCCATTGCTTTAAGTTCTGTTTACCAACAAACCATTATTATTAGTAAATAATAAATAAAATAAATATTTTGGAGTTCATGTTCCATGAACTCCAAAATTCAATCTTAAAATTTCAATTATGAAAACAATCCCAATTTTTATTTTAGCCATCTTCTTCAGCTACAATGGTTATGCTCAAGAAACCAAATTAACCAACCAGCAAGCCAGAGAAATACTAAGTTCTAAAAGCGTATCCTATCCTTTTCGTTATGCTGTTATTGGTGATTTGCATAATACAACCTCAATAAGTCAGAAATTTGACAGTATACTTGAAGAAATTAAAAACAATAACAATCTCATTTCTTTTATCATAGTTTGTGGCGATTTTGTAGATTATGGATATCAAAATTATTTTTCAGCATATAGGGATTTTATTAATCCATGGATGAGAGATAATAATATTGCTGTTTTTACACTTCCAGGTAATCATGACCTGGATGGATCAGGACTCGCATATTACTTGAATTATATAGATAATGATTTTGATACTTATTTTAACTTTGGGAATAGCAGATTTATCTTACTAAATAATAATAGACACATCGATGATAATAATTCTCCTTACCACTATCAAATTGATGACTCCCAAATTAACAAAGTGGATAAATGGCTTTTGTCAGCGCCTGCAAGAAGGTTTGTTTTTACTCATGTTCCAATACACAGTCCTTATTTTACAAGCTCTTACAACACGATTGGAGCTAATATTAATTGTATTAATCCATACCCGTACAACAACCCAAACCTCTTTAGTCAAAAAGGTTTCCGTGAACTGCATGAATTATTTAAAAAACATAATGTTACAGCTGCTTTTAATGGCCATGATCATTATATCCATAATTATCTTATGCAAAATATTGAATCTATAAATTATTTCACTACAGGTGGAGGAGGGGAAGGTGTTGAGCATAGATGTCCTTCTTGCCCATTTCCTGATTACAGACCTTCAGAAAACAGATTATTTGACAGTCACTGGCTAGAGGTGGAAGTAAATTTAAACTATAGTACTAATGTAATGATGCACATTCTGGGTGTTGAGAGCGGAGAGGAAGAAGACGAAGATATAATTCCCGGGACCAATTATTACCCTGCTGATTTTGACGTTGTGATTCCTCAAAAAACTGTTGAAAGCACCTACCATACTACCCGTGGGTGGGATAAAATCTGGTCTGATTATCAAGGAGAAATGATACCAAATCATGACCCACCAATAATGCCGGAAAATTATCAAGGCAACATAAATTCCTGGAAAATTATGGATTATCAAAAATTTTATCCCGGAGATTATAATGGAGATGGCATGGAAGAATTGTTGTGTGTTCGCTCAAATGAGGATCCAGGATGGATATCCATGAAAAGATATGTTAACGATAACTGGGAATGGTATTGGAGCAGTGGTGGCACCCCACATATGATGACACCATACAGAAACTATCTGTATATTGGTGATTTTGACGGGGATAATAAGGATGAAGCATTGGGTATTGGTCCCTCATGGCAAACTATGTTTCACTTTGAAAATAGCGCCTGGATATGGGGCTGGAGTACTGGTGGAAGTGGATATATTGGAACATGGCATGTAAGTTCTACGGATAAATACTATATTGGCGATTTTAATGGAGATGAAAAAGACGAATTGCTTTGTGCAAATACAGCAGGATTAGTTTCACTATACAGTTTTAGCAATAATAGCTGGAGTCAGATTTGGAGCAATAGTGGAAGTCGCAGTGCTGGCAGTTATATTTATGATTATAGAAACAATTTAAATGTAGGTGATTTTGATGGTGATGGGAAAGATGAAATTTTAGGTGCTAGTTCATATGGGCTAAAAATATTCAAATTCCATAACAACAACTTCATACAATTATGGTATCAAAATAGCACTTCATCATTGTGGATATACCGAAATGATTTAATTATTGCCGATTTTGACGGTGATGCAAAGGATGAGATACTTGGGAAAGACACATGGATTACCAAATTTGATTACAATAATGGTTCATTATATTGGGAATGGTCATCTTATGGCTTAGGATACCTATGCGATTGGAATATTAGTGCAGCGAATACCTATTACTTTCCAATACGAAATGCGATAAATCAACCAGATTTTCTATTTGTGGCAAAAAAGAATTGTGTAAATTATAGCGCCAGTATGTACAATTACTGGAATATTTATAATGATAATTTCAACTTTAGCATTACCAGTTCAAATGCCCTTGTTCAAAATAATTGGAATGTTCAAGGATGTGATGGAGCTGATCTTTCATATTTGATATATGTACCTGAGACCAAAAACGTGACATTATCTACATGTAATGCTAATACAAATTTTGATACCAAGATTGAAATCTATAATCAAAATGGATCAACTACCAATAAGTATAATGATGATAATACTTCGTGTGGATATTATTTCCCGTCAACAATAAAAACTGGTGGCGAAGGTTATCCATCAACTATAAATACCCAATTGACAAAAGGTTATTATTTTGTAGTTGTAGATGGCTATTGTGGTGTAACAGGTAATTTTAAATTATCGGTAACAGGTTCCAGTGCATTAAAGAATGCAACAACAAATAATGAATCTATATCTTATACTGAACAATTGACCAATACTGAGAATGATGAAAATGTATTGAATTCAAAAGATATACAGGTATTTCCAAATCCATCAAATACTTATTTTAATATTGCTTTGCCTGATGAAAAGAAATACACCATTAGCATATTTGATTTAAGTGGAAAGATTATTCATACTTTCCAAAATGCTGAGCAAAATATGTATGTTGATTGCTCAAATTTCAATGCAGGAGTATATCTTATAAAGGTTTCAAATGCGACCGAAATATATCACAAGAGAATATTTATCAATAAATAATCTTTAATGATATAGTAATTCAAAGTGTATTGAATTAAAGAATTACTAATTCTATTTCGCCTATTCTTTATAGAATGGTTCCAAAATATATTATTTTTGGAACTATTCTTTTAAAACATACTACATTTATTAGATAGCATGAATATTACAAATAACTATAAGATGCCCGGATTTTTTAAAAACAAGCTCAGCTCAATTACTATATTCTTGATTGTTATCCTCTTTTTATTTAAAAATTATGATTTAAAGTATTGGCAAGGCGAGCAAAAAGTTGTTGTATGGGATATTATCTCTTATTATGCATATCTTCCTGCAACACTTATTCAGCATGATCTTGCACTCAGTTTTTATGATAAACCAGATAATAAAGTTACAGGCACTTACTGGCCCAGAAGAGCTCCCAATGGTAAGTTGGTAATAATTACCTCAATGGGAATGTCATTCTTATATTCCCCGTTTTTCATTTTATCACACTGGTACGCTAAATCTTCTCATTATACTGCTGATGGTTTCTCAACTCCTTACTATGTTGGTATTCTATTAAGCAGTGTTTTCTTCCTTTTTTTAGGATTAATTTATCTGAAAAAGCTATTAAAACCCAAGTTTGATGAATTAACCATATCAATTGTCCTAATTATTATAACACTTGGCACAAATATGTGGGCCAGTGGAACGCTTAGACCAGCCATGCCCCATAATTACAACTTTGCATTAATAACTATGTTTTTATATTATATCATAAAATGGCATACAAATCCCAAAATAAAAACTTCTCTATTATTAGGTTTTCTGGCAGGTTTAATTAGCCTAATACGGCCAACGAACATTATTATAGCCCTTGTTTTTGTTCTTTGGGATGTGGCTGGTTTTAAAGATATCAAAAATCGGTTTAACCTACTTTTAAAGAACAAACTAAATATTTTACTCATTATCATTACAGCATTTTTAGTTTGGATACCGCAGCTACTATATTGGAAAATGCAAACCGGGCAATACCTATATTATTCTTATGGTGATTCAGAAAAATTCTTTTGGAATAATCCCCAAATTTTAAATGTACTATTTAGCTACAGGAAGGGTTGGCTCATCTATACTCCCATTATGCTCTTTTCATTAGCTGGATTGTATTTTGTTTGGAAAGATTACCGAAAAATATTTTTCCCCATTTTACTGCTACTAATAGTTCATCTTTATATTATTAGTAGCTGGTGGTGTTGGTGGTGGGGTGGTTCTTTTAGTCAGCGAGTTATGATTGATATTTATGGTATACTTGCCATACCCCTGGCCTTTACTGTTCATCGGATATTGCAAAGTAAAGGGCTTCTAAAGGTTGCATGTTTACTCATGATAGTTTTCTTTATATACTTGAATTTTTTTCAAACACGACAATACAAAATAGCACATTTGCATTGGGATTCAATGACAAAGGAAGCCTATTGGGCTATTTTTTTAAAACATTCTACTCCCGCTAATTATGGCGAATTACTTAAACAACCGGACTATGAAAAAGCAAGGTTTGGTGAATAATGCCTTAATATTAATTCTAAGACAAATATTGATTTCGGTTATAATACTATTCATGCTTTTTACTAAGGCAGGTATAATTAAAAGTTATTCTCAAAATAGACAAATTATAATGGGCTATATTTCCGACACATTATTATATAATGATACGATTAACTTTACTATAACAACACTAATGTGCCCATTGGCTTGCATGGAAAAAGAACTTGATATAGATAATGATAGCATAAATGATTTAAAATTTAGTATTTGTGAAATTATAAGTGGTTGGTACGGATTGGAGCGATCTATTGAAATTGAGCCATTAGATTCAACTTTCATTGTAAGAATACTATACCCTGATTCTCATAATGAGCTACAAACCTATTTACCCAGGCAATTTGAGTATGGAGACACATTAAATGTAAATATGGAATTTAGTAACCTTTCTACTTATATTTATTATATTCGGGATCAAAGTTACAGTGCGCCACCTCCAACATTTATAGAATATGATTACTGGAAAGGCGATAAAAATAAATATCTTGGATATAAAAAGATAAAAAAAGGGGAGGAATATCTGGGTTGGATAAAATTAAGCGTTGAATACTATGAATTAACAATACACGATCTTGCTATTGTAAAAGAAATTATTCCAGTTGATACATCAACTTTTCCTAATGATACAACATCCATTCAAAATGGGCTCCTATATCCAAATCCAACAAATGCTACCCTATATTTACCAAATATGAATGTATTATCATATCAAATATATAGTTTATCAGGGCAGCTCATAGAAGCTAAAGAGACTGCTATAAACCAATCAATTTACCCATATGAAATTAATGTTTCAAGAATCCCTAATGGCACTTATTTGTTATTGTTGGAGACCCATGAAGGTAGAAAAACATATAAATTTGTTAAAGACTAGATTTAGTTGGCGCATATTCTATTTTCCTTAACGGGTCAGCAAATTTATTTTGGACACATTATATCATACCTCTATACTTCATTCTAAATTGATCATGTTTTATACCATTTTTATAATAATTGAACCCTGAAATACGTTTAAGCAGTATCATTTTATATTAAAACACACTGTGATGGTTAAAAGAAATTTTATTACAAGTCTGGTTATTATTTCCCTGGTTATTATCAATTTTTCATGCGAAAAGGATGAAAAAACTACAGATAAAAACGATCTAAAAATAAGTGGATATATTTATAATAATGATGCCAAAGCAATAGAAAATGCTAAGGTATCCATAGATAACATCAAATTTGCAACTACAGATGCCAATGGTTATTTTGAAGTCTCAGGTTTAAACTCCGGGACACATGTTTTAAGTGCAAAATATTTACTGTCAGACTCTTCGTATAGCGAATTAACAGATAGTATCATACTAAATGAAAACAATTATATATATGAATCACTCATTTTACCACTTCCAGTAGTTTTACATGAACCATTGGAGATACAACCTGATGAAATCACTCTAATGTGGTCAAAAAGCCTGGAAGATAATTTTAGAGAATACAGATTATATATTGGAGGCTCATATCATCAGAATATTTTGAGTTCAGAAAATGGAACATTAGTAAACATTAGCACGGATGTAAACGACACAATATTTACTATTAACAATGACAACTATAGTAATGCCGGAGGAACGATAAGCCCAAATGGGACGTACCCATTCAGGCTTTATGTTTATAATGGTTACGACAAAATTTCCGGAAGCAACATTTTAACTGTGAATACTCCAAACTGGGATACTACAGACTTTACAGCAAACTATAGTTTAGAACTAATTACGAACTTTGCAGGTGCAGAACCAATAAAAGGAATTGACTGGGACGATAAAGGGAATCTTTGGATTTTCTATTATCATGATTATGGCTATATAAATGGGACTTATCAAGGTGAAGGCAAAGTGGTTAATTATAATTATGTTGAAGATATTTATCTTGACACCATTGAAATTTCCGATTTCAATGAGTGTCCCTCAGGTATAGCTTTTGATGATACCAGGATATGGGTTCAAATGAAGAGCTTTCAGGGGCAGCTGGTTGCTTTTGATATAGCAACCGGACAACAACTTAAAAGCATGATGCTAAGCTCCTATACATCTTATTTATCTGACATATCCAAAATGCAGAATGGGTTTATTATCATTTGGAACTTTCATAACTATGAGATTCTGAATAATAATGGGGGTATTCTTACTTCGGGAAAGACTCCATTTAGTATATTTAATGAAATGAGAGTTAGTTTAGGAGTTGCAGTAAGAAACAATGAATATTGGATCAGTAGTTCCAATACAAATGAAATTGCCATTATGAATCAAGATGGTCAGCATATAGGAATAGTCAAAACTGGAATTAATATTGGATTAATGTATGGTGCTGATTATAAAATTGCCATACGAAATAATAAATTAGCCATAGCCACTAATTCACATATTTATATTTTTAACATTGCAGGATTATGATACTTTACAGATATTCAAGATTTAAAACTTAACTACCCTCTGCGATATTGTAAAATTATTTGAGGTGATACTAACTATGTAAACACCATTTGAAAGATAAGAGCAATCGATAACCTGCTCTCCTATAAGTTCCTTATGTCCAACAACTGATCCCTTTAAATTATATATAATAATATCGTAAATAATATTATCATTGCAAATAATATTTAATCTGTCACTAATCATTGTTGGGTAAATTCTTAACTCATCCCGGGTTTCTTTTTCTAAGCCGGTAAATTGAGGACAAGAATTACATGTTGAATATAAAATCTCATTCTTCCATGAAACACATAAAAGAGATATAGGAATCTCGGGATAACTTTTTGAAGGGTTGAAACACGCATTCAATAAACCATATATACTCCCTACACCTTCAATCCAGTAATCAGACCAATCATAATTCCCAGTGAGATGCATTCTCTTCTTATATTCCCCATTTTTTATCATGATTGAATCTATTGAATCCACCACCCATCTGGCTGAATTCATAAAAATTGTGTCTAGTTTTTCCAGGTTAAAATCATATAATAGTACTTTACTACTATCGAATGGACTTCTCGTATACACTTTACTTGAATCCTCCCCTATAAGTATGTTTGCATAATACCAGTCCTTAGCATCATTAAGTTCAGGGTAAAAACTATGGACAGTATGAAATCTAAAAACCTTAAAATAGGTTAAATTATCTATTATCATACTATCGGATAATTTATAATAATAGTCATAAAATGTAGGTGATGAAGTATAAAGCTTTTGATACTCAGACCATATTTTGCTTTTATCAATTAATGGAGTTTTATCTTGTGCTGTAATTAAACTGTTCAATAATATAAAGATAACCACATGTAGCTTTTTCATAATTTTCATACCACTTATTTGGTTTAACATTTTCTTATCGAAGATAATTATAAAACAATGCAATTTAATACTTAAAACTGGAAATAAATAAAAGGCTGCAAATCAAATGTTCGTGCCTGATAAATCAATATTCTGGATGACACAGAAGAAAATAAGTGAACTTTTTGTTGTACAAAGACCGGCAATTACAAAACGCTTAAATAATATATTCGAAAGTGGCGAATTAAAAGAGGATTCAGTTAGTTCCATTTTGAAACATTCTGCCAAAGATGGGAAAAATGATCAAACTACTTTCTACAATCTAAAGAATCGGCAACTTCCATGAAAATTTAAAATAATATTTTAAATTTTCATGGATAATTTTATATATTTACATTCATGATTCAACGAAATATACTGCAAAAATTGCACAGTACTTTAACCTATTTCCCGGTTACAGGAATAATTGGCCCGCGTCAGGTAGGAAAGACCACGCTCTCAAGAATAGTTGCAGAAAACATGAACAAAGATTGCATATATATTGACCTGGAAAATCCTAAGGATATATCTAAATTAACCGACCCTGTCCTGTTTTTCGAAACTCAGAAAGAAAAATGCATTATCCTGGATGAAATTCAAAGAAGGCCGGAACTTTTTCCGATTATCCGATCAATGGTGGATGCCTATCGAACTCCCGGCCGTTTTTTAATACTCGGATCAGCAGCGCCTGAACTGATAAGGGATTCATCAGAATCATTAGCGGGAAGGATAGCATATATTGAGCTATATCCTTTTAACATCATTGAATTAGGAAGTGATTATCGTAAAATCTCCAATCATTGGTTGAGAGGAGGATTCCCGGATGCCTATCTTGCACCAACAAATGAAATAACAATGCAATGGCATTATAATTTCATAAAAACATACGTGGAACGTGATCTGCCTTTGCTTGGACTAGAAGCAAACAGGAATATAATAAGTCGTTTATGGCAAATGATTGCACATCTTCATGGGAATATTCTAAATATGAGTATGCTTGGAAAATCATTAGGATTATCTTCTCCTACAATTAAAAAATATCTTTCCTTTCTGGAACAAGCCTTCTTAATAAGACAACTGCAACCACATTACCCGAATATGAAAAAAAGGTTGGTAAAATCTCCAAAAATATATATCAGGGACACAGGCATATTGCATAACCTTTTAAATATCCAAAATCAAAACGACCTGTTGGGACATCCTATACTTGGCAGTTCGTGGGAAGGTTATGTAATTGAGCAAATAATACAGATACTTCCGGATAATTTTATACCATACTTTTACCGCACGCAACAAGGTTCAGAGTTTGATTTAATCTTGGTAAGTGCATCGAAGGTAGTAATGGGAATTGAAATAAAATACAGTTCTGCCCCTAAAATTTCCAAAGGATTGCTTCAATCAATGGAAGATTTGCAAACAATAGACAACTACATTATTATACCACAAGCGGAAGATTATAAAATACATGAAAAAATAACTGTTTGCAGCCTATACTCTTTTCTCCAAAAATTCACTACCCTCTAAAACTGAAAATAAATAAAAGGCTGCAAATCAGAGGTCCGTGCCTGATAAATCAAAATTACTGCCAATACACAAACTGCTGCTTTTACCCATACCGGAGTTTGAATAAAGGTCTGCTTATACCAGTCCTTCCACTTTACAGGCAACCAATGGATAATATAGCCTATGGCCATAATTACAAAAATAATCCAGTAAGATTTGGCCATCTGCGGTATTAAACTCGCCTGAAAGTTTGTCCCAATTTGTTTCATCATCTGGCCAATGCGCCCCATATCTTCACCCCTGAAGAAAAAACGGGTGAAAGTGATAAAATTAAAAGTGAGAAATATCTTCCAGAACCTAACAGGCCAGTTATTATATTTTTCGTAAGGGCTGATCTTGCTCCATAGCTTATATACAACAAGTCCCAATCCATTTAAACCACCCCATATCACCCATTTTGTACCTGGTCCATGCCATAATCCTCCTAAAAGCATCGTTAACATCAAATTAGCATCTGTAATAATATATTTAGTTGCACCTGGTACATACATTTCCAACAACCAAACTACCACGATTGCCAGAATAAAACCCAGGGCAACCCAATTAGACGGACCTATAAGAAAACCTAAAAAAACAAGGAAATACATGCTGACAAAAGCCCAATAGTTCTTCTTCTTTAGTATATATAAATACCAGAAAACTATTGCCAGTACGAAAAATCCAAAGTATAGCCAATTCCAGCCATTATGCATTATCATAACTCCCAATATGATGGGCACACTTAAATAAGTGAAAAATGAAGCCTTCCGGTTACCACCCAGCGGTATGTACAAATAATCCTTCAACCACCTTGATAGTGACATATGCCAGCGTCTCCAAAAATCAGCCGTGCTCAATGCTTTGTAAGGCGAATTAAAGTTTGCAGGCAGTTTAAATCCCATCATCAATGCAACACCAATGGCAATATCCGTATATCCGCTAAAGTCGCAATAGACTTGCAGTGAATACCCATATAGCCCCATAAGATTTTCAAAACCAGTGAAAACGGAAGGGTTCTCAAACACCCTGTCTATAAAATTCACGGCCAGGTAGTCCCCTATTATCATCTTTTTTATCAGTCCGTTAAGAATACAAAAAAGGGCGTATCCAAATTCCTGTTTTGTTAGTTTATAGTCGTTATATATTTGAGGAATAAACTCGGAAGCCCGCACAATCGGGCCTGCTACTAATTGAGGAAAGTAGGAAACGTAAAAGCCAAAATCCAAAATATTCTTTACAGGTTTAAGCTTCCCTAAATACACATCCAAAGAGTAACTCATGGTTTGAAATGTAAAAAATGAAATACCCACAGGAAGCAGGATTATGGAAGTATCAAAATGAGTTCCGGCAAATAAATTCGTCCACTCTGCAATATAATCAACCACTTCAAAGTTTGTATGGAAATACCCATTAATAAGGGTCACGAAATAATATGCATACTTATAGTAAGACAAAACACCGAGATTAACTGCCACACTTAATCCCAGAAATACTTTCTTAGCCAATTGCCGGTTGGAAAAATATATTCCATAGCCTATCCCATAATCTACCAGGGTTGAAAATATCAGAAGTAAAAAGAATATTCCACTCGTTTTGTAATAAAAAAATAAGCTGACAAGGAATAAATAAGCGCTTCGGGAAGCCTTATATTTATATACCATGGTGTATACAGCAAGCACAATCGCGAAAAACACCCAAAAATAAAGCCGTGTAAAAATCAGTGGGGATTCCTGAGAGAATTCAAAAATATTCTTAAGTACTTGCATCTTTATTCCTGTTTATATTATTTTAAGGGATAAGGCATAAGGGATAATGAATTAAGTATAGTTAGTATTTAGTTTGTTTATTAAACTATTTAACATCCTTTCTATTTCATTATGTTCTTGTTTTATTTCATTGATCGTACATTCATTCATATAGTTCATATATATTACTATTTCTAGCTGTGACTGAAATTCATATAAAGATCCTCTGGCAATTTTTAGGAACCTTAAATATTCACTTCTATATTGTCTCCCATACCCTTCTGCTATATTTGAAGGAACATAAACAATGCTTCTTCTGATTTGAGTTGTAATACCATATTTTTCTTAATCAGGAAATGATTGTGTTTGGATGTAAATCATCTTTGCTAGATTCAAAGACTTCTTCCAAACATTTAAATCTCGAAACGAATTAATTTCTCCCTTGTTACTTATTACTTTTCCCATTTGCCTTGGTTATTTAAGCACATATCCATTGTATTTTGCATTAAATTCATTTTATTGATTAATAGCATCCACATAATTATCAAATCCCTTTAAAAAAGCATTAAAAAACAGATCCCCCTTTAATAAATAACCCGCCCGGGTAAAATGCACTTTATCATTTTGCATCAGCCCGTCTTTGTGCCATACAGAGGTTGAATTTAATCCCCCCATAATGTGATAAAAATCCCATACACCGTAATTGTATTCTTTAGCCAGCTCCATGATAACAGCTTCCATCTGTTCTGTATTTTTATTGATATATCTTCTGTATAAATAACTGTCATTAGGTACAGTGAGGAGTATGGCTGCCTCAGGAACTGCTGTTTTAATCCTTGACAAAAAGCTTATATAATTCGTTTTATAAACTTCACGATTAAAATCCCTTGTATAGGCATCATTAGTTCCCAAAGAAATTATAACCAAATCGGGATGCAGTGCAACAAGATGTTCATCAAGCAGGCTGCATCTTAAAAACGAGGGTATACTTGCACCATTTACTCCAATTGCATTATATAAGATACCAGGATCATCACTCTCAAAACTTAGCCCATAAAGTACAAATTCTCGCTGTATGGTATCCTTTGCATGAAGTTTTAATAACATACCTCCCATGTAATCCGAAAAGTCTATCTCGGTATATCCTAATTCTGTATTAATATGTATTTCTTTCCGGATATCAGGAGCTTCAATTTCAAAATCGTAATAGGACGGCCCAATTTCATGAAATACTTTCAAACGGTTAAATTGGTAGGCGAGATTATTTTCTTCAGAAAATGTAATATACAGGCTCGCAAATGTATCGACAGTAGTAATAGAAATTCCGCTCAAGCCTAATGTGCAATCCTTTTGTTTTTCAGTATTCATGCACTCACCCCAATAACCGGTATATTTCACTTCAAAGTTCCTGGGATTATTGGTATGTGCCACTTTATAAGGAAAAACAAAACCTCTTGCAGCAGCCCTGTTATCATAAATGGTTTGCATCCTTTCCCTGATCCTGTTTGTATACACATCTGCCTGTATATGTGATCCCCCAATATGTACAATGGAAATGTTTCCTTCTCCTTCTTTTATTAAATGATAATATTTTTGATATACTGCCTGGAAAGCCTGACTATCTGCAAAAAACTGAAACTTATTATCCTGATACCGGATATAATCGAATTGTGGTATTTCATAGGGAAACGAATACTGTGAATAAGCGAAAGCTTCTGTTATAAACAGAGTCAAGAAAATATATATCCACTTGAGTTGTCCTGTCATCTATTCAGTTTCTTCCTGGGAAAAACCAAAAATACTATTTTTTTTAAGATGCCCTGAATAAGTAGGATATTTCTATATAAAAAGTACTAACAAAAAAAGTGAATTATTTTTTTAAGCGTGTCTTAAACCTAATACTTACTGTTTTTCTCCATATACCTCTCTACTCCTTCTTCAATAACACCAAACATATCAACCCTTTTCCATGGCTTTATCATATATTTAAATACAAGGTCTTCATTCAGGGCTTTCATTATTTCATCTGGTTCTGTAAAAGCTGATAATATCACGCATTCTTTATCCGGATATTTTTGTTTTATCTCCCTCAGAAAGTCCATCCCGTTCATTCGTGGCATCTTTAAATCTGTAATGACCAGGGATATTTTTTCCTTCTCCAATATTTTAAGACCCTCTAAAGCAGATAAAGCAGTTATAATTGGGAAATCTGATTCAAAATTAAGTACAAATAACTCGATATTTATCTCTTCATCATCCACATAAAGCACTTTATATTTTTTAAAATCCGGCATAAGAATTACGATTATACGATGCAATTAAAGATACGTAAAAATACTAACTTTACCACATGGAATGCAGACCAAATTGTGGCGCGTGTTGTATAGCAATATCAATTTCTTCTCCTATACCGGGTATGCCTGATGGTAAGCCTGCGGGGGTAAGATGTATCCACCTGGCAGACGATTATACATGTAAAATTTTTGGGAAACCTGAACGTCCAAAAGTGTGCATTGCATTTGAAGCCGAAGAACTCATATGCGGCAAAAACCGGGATGAAGCATTAAAAATCATTAATGACCTGGAAAATTCCTAACTTAGTCTTCCCTTAAAATCTTCATAACCAAATTCTTTAACCAGGGTAAGTTCTCCTGAGTTTGAATTATACTTATAAATGGCTGGTAAATTCACTCCGTTAAACGTTGTATTCTTTACCATAGTATAGTGCGACATGTCGCCAAATATTAACTTCTGTCCTATTTCCAGAGGCTTATCAAACGAATAATCGCCAACCACATCACCGGCGAGACAACTTACTCCTCCCAAACGATAGGTATACGATTTTTCACCGGGTACACCGGCATTCAATATTTCCGGTCTGTACGGCATCTCCAGCACATCGGGCATGTGCGTTGTAACACTTGTGTCAAGTATTGCAATGTCTTTATCATTCTTAAAAAGGTCTAAAACTGATGCTACTAACACCCCGGTATTAATGGCAATAGCTTCCCCGGGTTCAAGATATACTTCCAGTTTATATTTTTCTCTAAAATCATTTATTATCCGAATGAGTCTGTCCACATCATAATCTGGTCTGCTGATATGATGTCCACCACCAAAGTTGATCCATGTGATTCTATCAAAGAAATAGGAGAATTTGTTCTCAACCTCCTTCAGTGTCCTTTCCAGGGCATCACTGTTAAGCTCACAAAGTGTATGAAAATGAAGTCCTGAAATACCTTCCAGACTTTCTTCGTATCCGGTAAAGTTTTTCAGTGTTGTTCCTAACCTTGAAAATGGGGCACAAGGATCATACAGTTTGGTGCTTACCTCTGAATGCTCCGGATTTATGCGTAAGGCAAATTTGTGAGAGGAGTGACATTTCTCTATTTTTTTTCTGAAATGCTCAATCTGGCTTATTGAATTAAAGGATATGTGATCCGTGATTGAAAGCAATTGATCAAATTCCTCATCCTTATATGCCGGAGCGTAAAGATGGACTTCTTTCCTGAACTCTTCTTTTCCCAGTAACGCTTCATTTAATGAACTGGCAGTAACTCCATATAAATATTTCGAAATTAATGGTGCCATGTTCCACATGGCAAAACCTTTAAGTGCTAAAAGGATTTTACACCCTGTTTGCTTTTGCACATGATCAAGAATCTTCAGGTTATCCTCAATACTTGTCTCATTTACAATGTAACAAGGTGTTTTAAGGGTTTTTAACTGATGTACTGTGAGATTTATTTTACCGAATTTTTCCATTCCACAACCTGCCAGGGTAAACCATATTTATTTAAATCATCCATAAAAGGATCCGGATCAAACTGCTCCATATTATACACGCCGGGTTGCTTCCAAACTCCGGAAAGCATCATCTTGGCACCAATCATAGCAGGAACACCGGTAGTATATGATATTGCCTGCGCTTCTGTTTCCTTATACGTTTCAGCATGGTCACATACATTGTAAATGAACTTACGGGCAAATCTACCATCCTTGATGCCTTCAATTACGCATCCAATGCATGTTTTCCCAGTATAATTCTCTGCAAGGCTTCCCGGATCAGGAAGGACTGCTTTTAAAAATTGCAGCGGTACAATTTTAATCCCGTTATACTCAACCTCATCTATACGGGTCATCCCAACATTTTGTAAAACTCTTAAATGTGTTAAATAGGCTTCGCCAAACGTCATCCAAAACCGCATGCGCTTAAGCCCCTTAATATTTTGGGTTAATGATTCCATTTCTTCATGGTACATCAGGAACATTTTTTTGGGACCTATTTCCGGAAAATCAAAATCCTGCGATAGCGAAAGCGGATCAGTGCTTTTCCATTCCCCTTCCCAATAACGTCCGCGGGCTGTAACCTCACGAATATTAATTTCAGGATTAAAATTGGTAGCAAAGGCTTTCCCATGATCACCTGCATTGCAATCAACAATATCAACATAATGGATCTCATCAAACAAATGCTTTTGAGCGTAGGCACAAAAAACATTCGTTGTGCCAGGATCAAAACCACTTCCTAAAAGCGCCATAATTCCTGCATTCTTGTATTTATCCTGGTATGCCCATTGCCACTTGTATTCAAATTTAGCTTCGTCAGGCGGTTCATAATTGGCTGTGTCGAGATAATCTACACCTGTTTCGAGACAGGCATCCATTATGGCCAGATCCTGATATGGAAGGGCAAGATTAATAACCAATTTTGGATTATATTTTCTAATCAATGAAGCTACCTGCTTGCTATCGTCAGCATCTATCTGCTCTGTAGTTATTTGTTGTTTCCAGTTTTTGCTCACACGTTGTGCAATTTCATCGCATTTACTTTTTGTCCTGGATGCCAGGATGATCTCAGAAAACACGGAAGGTAACGATGCGCATTTTTGCACTGTAACATTGCTAACTCCTCCTGCACCAATTATTAAGACTCTGCTCATTATTACGTTTTTAAAGGTTCAGAATGCAAATTAACAATAAACAATAAAAGAATTTATACAATAAACCAAAATATTCTTAAAAATTCAGACATTATTTATTGAGCATTAACTACAACCACCCTGTACTTTTATAGTTTTCTTTTGTATCGGTTGATTTAAGTGTTTAAGAGCCTCAACTAATTCTGTTAATTCACGGGCAGCTTCCGTACGGAAACGGTATACCTGTAATGCTTCCTTAGATGCATTTTTAAGAGGTTCTGATATTTCAAAAAACTGCTTGCGGAATTCCGTTGTTGATTCCTTCAGAATATAGTTTTCTGAATTCCCCAGGAATTGCGATAACAAACATGCCATCTTAGCAGTGGTATCAATATCTGCATAAAAAATATTTGTTTTGTATGTTTGTTTAAACATTGCCCTCCATTCGCGGTTTTCCATACTATCTAAGGGGATGTTAATGGCTAATGGCAGGTGATATTCGTTATATTTTTCAGGACTCCTTACATCAATTAAATTAATAAGATAATGATTATTTACCAGTTCATACGCTAATTTATCCGAGGTTATTTCCTTGAATGAGCATTTTTTCTGTCTTTTAATTTCCGCAATTCGTTTATGTATTAACTCCTGTTTGTTAGGCGTGAATTGTACCAACCCAATTAACAAAAATGGAATAATCCCGATCATCGCGTATCTAATCAGTTTTTTGGATGAAGTTTTTACAATTACCTTATTCTTTTTGTTTTCAATTTTAGTAGTTACAATAAAAGCAAATGCAGCCATTAATGTCATTAACAGGGCAAATAGCTCTGATGATACACCAAGGTATTTGTCCATTCTTACAGGTCCCCAATTTTCGGCCAGATAAAGATGTTCGAAAGATGGATATCCTTCCAGAAAAATAAACACACCGATAAGAGATCCAAATACAAATGCCAGGCCATCCAATTTGCCGATTGAGGCAGCACAAATGCTGGTTCCGGGACAAAACCCGCCTATCACAAAACCTAGTCCCATTATAGCCCCACCAATAAGTGCCGACCATAGAAAGGTCGGATTTATATATACCAATTCCATATCGAGCAGGCCAAAATGACTGAGCAGCATTACTCCTATCATGGCAGTTACTCCGGCAGTAAAAAATACGCGTAATACAGTAAAATCATACCCATAAAAGAGTCCTACAAGTTTCTTTGTTGATGAAAAGCCTGCCTGCTCCAGAACATAGCCAAAAGCAATGCCAATGAGTAAGGCCACTATCAGGTTAAACTCATTACTAACAATATCAGGCACTAATGGTCCCATACATTAATTATTTTAACCAAAGACGTCTGAAAAACACAGCCACTGCGTAAGCCGCACCAAAAATGGCAAGCATGGTAATAATACCTCCAAATGACATAACTGCCATCCCGCTAAGGGCTGAACCACTGGTACATCCCCTGCCAAACTGCGAACCAAAACCAAAGAGTGCTCCACCAACTATAGCAGCAATAATCCGTACGTAATTTCTTACCCGTGGCCCCTTCTCCAGTTTTAAACCAATCCGATCAGATAAAACTCCTGAGAAGAATGCCCCGATAATCACCCCCAAAACTTCAAAAACCAGCCAGTTGTTCATCGGACTAACGGGATGCTCCTCTTCGTATTCCTGGTAGAATTTTGCTGATTCGTAATGAGCCGGAGCCGCATTTTTAACCGTGGCTATTACAGTGCTTTTAACAGCCCCACTGGCACCAAGGCCCCTGCCGGTAATATAAATAGTGAATAATAAAACCAAGCCCAGGAATAAACCTGCAAGGTATGGATTCATATATGGTTTTGGCTTCATAGTTCAGTTTTTAATTCGTCAGTTGTACTCTTGTTTTTGTCATCTCCCTCCTCATCTTCAATATCTTCATAACCTGTTATCATCGCTTTAATATTTGATGTTGGCCTGTTTCCGGTTGTAGTCATATATACGTGGATAACCAAAAACACCATTAATAAAAAAGCTCCAATTGTATGCCATGTAGCGATGGAACCCAGATTAAATTTGCTGATCACAACAATATCATTCTTGTCAATTGTTTTATGGTACATGTACAGCAATCCTGAGATAATTGTTAAAGGGACCAATACCAGTTTAAATCCAAGGTAAACTAACCTCTGTAAAGGATTCATTTTACTTAATTCCGTTTTATGTGTCGGATGTTTTTCATTTTTAAATATGCCTATTAAATAATACCTTATCTGGGCTTTTAGATTTTTCAGTGTAGGAATGTATTGTTTCCACTCACCCGTTGTAAAATGCCAGAAAATTGCCAGTATTATTAAACCAATTAATAAATAGGAAGCGGTGCGATGAAATTCTACAGCTTTTTCAAACCCGAAAATATGTAAAGATCCATGTACTTCAAAACCGGTAAGTGCCAAAAACATTATAAGACAAGCCTGTGTCCAGTGCCAGAACCTTTCGAAACCTTTGTATATATATACCTTTTTCATATTATCCTATTGATTTTCCTGGTAATTTATCTCTTCACTATCCACTTCCTTATTTCGAATAGCTGAGATAATCCGACCCATTGCATGTAAAAATACTCCTACCAAAGTAATCAGGAGCAAAATTCCTCCCATCTTATCCAGTGTAGCATTGTGGTCACGTCCGGGGAGATAAAATCCTTTCAGATGAGCCAGCCTCCCATTATCCCTTGTATGACATTCTGCACAGGAAACAGCCTCTTCTTTAGGGCTAACCATATGATTAACCGGCCAGTACATCTCTGTTTCCACAAAACCATACTCCCCGCTATACGGCAGTCCAACCCTTTCCATTCCTGCACGTGCAGCCTCATCCCAGTCAAAATCCAGCCAATATGCACTATCTCCTTTATGCGGTGAATATAACTTGGGTTGTATGAGGATATTGTATTTCTTATCATAGATCTGGTCACCCCGGTGGATTTTAACAGGAATGATCTTTGATTTTCCGTCATCATGCGAACCAAGCAGGGTGTTCATCTGTACAGGAATTGACTTAATGGTGTCGCCTAATAAATAATGATCTGCATTTCCATTAAACCACAAATAGTCAGGTTTGACATTTCTTTCCCACTTAAATGCTCCTTTTATGGATAAATAGATGTGATTACCCAGGCTATCTTCTTCCTGATAGGGTTCTCCATCTTTCAGCTTTCCGGCTTCTGACCATTTCCATTCCATTTTTGTAGCATTTACCTTAGCATATGTCGCAATATGGCAAGTCTGACAAGCTACTTTTCCATTATGCCTGTTTAATAACTCGCTAAAATGCGGTGTATTGGTATGACATTGCTCACATGTAGAACGGTCAGAATTTTCAGATGAAACGGAATATAACCTTCCAAGCATTTTATGATTTGGTGCCCTATGACATGCAACACACGCCATATCCATTCCATTTGCAGCCATATGCACATCTACATCACGACTACATGAAAGAGTAGCTTCTTCCAGATCCCCATGTTTCACATTGTTACCACCTCCACTATAAAAATGGCAGGCTCCACAATTGGTCTTCTTTGGAGAACCCACACTTTGAGCCACCTTTGTAAGGTTTACCGTGCGGTCAGGATAACCAGCCATAGAAGCGCCTTTAAAATATTCTTCACTATTATCATGGCAAACCATGCAGTCCACGTTACGCGCATTTTTAAAGTCAAAGTGGTCATTTGTCATTCCAAAACCTATATGACATTTTGCACATGCCTGTTCATTTGTTTTTGAACCGATGCAGTAATTATTAATGGCATTTTTCTTTCCTACATAAGCTAACCCTCTCCCCTCTATATATGCCACCCTTTCCCAGTTCCAATGTGAAGATGCCATTACCTCCTTGTAAGATTCTGTATGACAACCATTACACGCTTCAGTAACCTCCTGTGGCGTTTTAAAATCTTTCTGGAGTTCAGGCAATTTTGCATGGTCTACGGATGGTACAGGCTTTATGGCATATTCCTGCTTTAATTTCTCTAATTTCAAATTATAATATTCTTCTTTATGAAAAATATTCACAAAGAAGATAATCAGGATAACAGTAAAAATGATTATAACAATACTTCGTATCACACTTTAAATAATAAATATATACAATAATTTATATATATAATTTTATAGATGCGAATATATATTAAATTAACATAAAAATTACAACAATAATCCCATATTTTCAACGAATAACGGCAGTTTGGAAAGATTCTAAATAATTAGTTTAAAAATAATTCGTAAGTTTGAATGATAACAAATCATTTCACATGAACCGCATTGATCGTGTATCTGCCATACTTATTCAGCTTCAGACAAAGAAACTGGTAAAAGCCAGTGAAATAGCTGAAAGATTTGGTATCAGTTTGCGTACCGTATACCGTGATATTAAAGCGCTTGAAGAAGCCGGGGTGCCAATTGGGGCTGAAGCTGGCCGCGGTTATTACATAGTTGAAGGATATCACCTGCCCCCCGTAATGTTTACCCGTGAAGAAGCCGGGTCGATTGTGATTGCAGAAAAACTGGTAGATAAATTCAGTGATGAACTTTCCCGGAAACATTTTAACTCGGCAACGCTTAAAATTAAATCTGTACTCCCTATGCGGGAAAAAGAATACCTGGAGAAAGTCAACAATCAGGTACATGTACTTTACAAATCATTCGACGGTGAATTCCCAAACCGTTTTTTACCGGATATTCAACAGGCAATTGCAGAAAAAAAAGTAATCAGGATTGATTATAACTCCATATCCAAAAAAGAAAAAACAGAAAACCGGCTGATTGAACCCATGTGGCTTTGTTTCTATAGTTTTGCCTGGCATGTTATTGGCTGGTGCAGGATGCGAAATAATTACAGGGATTTTAGAGCTGACAGAATTATCAATTTAAGTGTTTTAAATGAAACTTTCAGTCCCCGAAACGAATCACCACTGCATGAGTTCATGCATATCTTATGGAAGGAATATGATTTAATGGAGGCCATAATTGAAATGGACAAAAGCACTGCGGAAATATTCCAGAATACAAAGTATTATTATGGCTTTGTTGAACAAAAAGATAAAGGCAATTATTATGAAATGAAATTTGCAGTGAACGATTATGACTATTTTGCCGGATGGTTGCTGACTTTAGGGAATAAGGTAAATATTGTAGGCCCGGAAATACTTTTACAGAAGGTAGTGACCATTACCAAAGAATTGTGCACAAAGTATATTCACTAAAAAAAAGGGCCTCCATCTCAAAATGGAAGCCCAAATACCGTCCCTGCCTAAAAGCTTGGAATAAAGCCTGTATCCTACTTCTTAAGTATCGTTTTTAGCACCTTATCCTTATCCAGCTTTTTGGTGCAGAAGAACCAGTCCTTGCAATCCAGCCCTTCTTCTTTCCCG
Source organism: Bacteroidales bacterium (assembly GCA_016926235.1). Next base: position 31,431 of record JAFGOZ010000375.1, read on the forward strand.
TCCATACGGTCTTTTGCTGTACCACAAGAGCCGGCCGGCGAAATAATCACATCATCGCCTGGTCTCCAGTCAGCCGGTGTGGCAATGTTAAATGCATCGGCAGTCTGTAAAGCTACCACTACACGGTATAATTCGTCGAAGTTACGGCCAAGACTTAATGGATAGTAAATAATAGTACGTATAATCCCCTTAGGATCTATTACAAATACAGCACGAACTGCCTTAGTATTGCTTTCACCAGGCATCAGCATACCATATTTCTTCGCAACTTCCATAGTTATATCCTCAATAAGAGGAAATTTCACCTCTACATTTTTCATGCCCCTGTACTCTATTTTTTCTTTAATGGTCCTGAGCCAGGCAATATGGCTGTAGAGGCCGTCAACAGACAGTCCTACAAGTTTGCAATTAGCCTTGGCAAATTGCTCTTCCATGGTTGCAAAGGTCATAAATTCAGAGGTGCAAACAGGGGTGAAATCAGCCGGGTGGCTGAAGAGGATTACCCAACTGCCTTTGTAATCGCCAGGGAAATTGATATTTCCCTGAGTAGTTACTGCTTTAAATTCAGGGGCAGGCTCCCCGATACGTGGCATAGAAACCACTTTTACTTGATTTTCTTCCATAATACTAAGTGTTAAGAGTTATTAATCTATTGTTGTTTGATTTGATATATTTTTGCTTCTTTCAATGGATTGCAACGCCAGGTAATTATCACCAAATTTTTTCAGGTTTTCCATTTCCACGTCATACTGGTCAAAATGCCTTTCCTCATCTGCTACAAGTGTTTCAAACAGTTTTTTGGAAACAGAATCTGCATTCTGGGCACATTCGTTTGCCCATTTATTATAATCATTAGCGCTGGATTCTTCCATTTTACCGGCCAGTTCAAGCATTTTCTTTACATCATGTATCTTTTTCACTTCTGAGGAGGCTTTCAATTCTACTTCTCCTTTTAAAAAGAGTATCCTCTCCGAGAGCATTTCAATATGCATCATCTCTTCAATGGCTGTGCGTTTAAAAAGGTTTGCCAACAAGTCGTAACCCTGATCATCACAATGAAAATGGAAATACATGTATTGGTGCACTGCAGATAATTCATCTGCAACAGCTTTGTTTAATAGTTGAATACTTTTTTCTTTCATGTTAGTAGAGTTTAATTATAAATAGTTACATATTCTTATTCTTTTTAGAAGTTGGCACAACCACTCCCATTACTACTGTGCCTATTACACCTAAAATAATAAGCAATAGCTGCATTTTAACATTTTTTACACACCAGAAAGCAGATATAGAAATCATTATCCACATTAACAGTATAGAAATGACCTTTGATCGAATACTCATACCCTTATTTGTTTGGTATTTTTTAATATAATCTCCAGCTAACCGGCTATTTATAACAGCGTTATATAGTTTATCAGAACTTCTCAGATATAAACCAGCAGTCAATAATAAAAACGGAGTGGTAGGTAAAACCGGAAGGAAGATTCCAATAATTCCAAATCCTAAAGAAATTGTACCTGCTGTTATTAAAACAATCTTCATGATCTTCTTTTTCAATGTTCCCTGATTTTAAATTTGCCAACGATTTGAAGCCTCATATTTTCAATGGAAAAGCCAGGTATCCTTTTCCTTTTAAAATAATTTTTCAGCAATTTGTCCAGACTGTCATCGTAATAATCTTCAATTCTTTCTGATTCGGCACAATACAAATGATGGTGCTGGATAATAATCGGATCATACCTTGTGACACCGTCATCTGTAAATACTTTTTTCAAGATATTGTTTTCAACATAAGTATCTAATATATTATACACTGTCCCAATAGCAATGCTGGGATGGTCCCTGTACAGGTATTCCTTAACCTGCTCAGCCGAAGGATGGTTGTTCAAGCGCGTAATTGCTTCAAATACTTCAATTCGCTGAGGCGTGACCCGCAGCCCTTTACTTTTCAGCAATGCCCCAATATCTTCTTTTTTTATATACATTTTCTTATATAAGAATTATTCTTTTTTAAGAATATGTAAATATAATAATTTTTCAGCAAAAATACAAATCTATATACATCTAATTTTCTGATTGTTACAATTTATTAATAAAATAACCCAATGCCTGTTGACATAGGGCTGACACACTCCCATATTATGTTTGAATAAACAATATAATTTTAAAACAATGGAAATTAAAAACATCGAAAAAACTACGGTTTTGACAAAAACCGTTAAAACAACACTACGGAACATTGCCCAATATGTAGGTAACGAACCTGCCAAATTAGTTGAACAGGCTCAAAGAGCAGGTCTTGAGATTTGCGGGCCACAAGTTTGGGAGTATGTTGATGGTGATGGAAAACCTGATACTGAATTTACTTTACACATCAATATTCCGGTAAAATCTAACGGTAAAAACCCTGAAAACATGCGGGAACTTATGCCCTTTACATGTGCCATGATGATGCATATGGGATCATGGGACAACTTTCGGGTAACTTATGAAAAACTGGTTGGAGATATAATGCAAGGCGGGTACAAAATGACCGGCTAATGCCGCGAAGTATATCACAACTGCGATTTTGAAAATCCTGCAAATTGTATAACGGAAGTGCAAATGGGAATTGAATAAGAGAAACATAATTCAGGAGTCAGTGGCCAGGGAAAAACATCATCCTGAATTCTGACTCCTGTATTCTGCCTCCTAGAATTCTATTTTATAACTCAATACAGGTATAACAATGGTCATTTCATCTCTTAAAACATCCTGTTTTCTGTAATTGTAAACAAATCCATATTGTTCTTTTGAACCCAGGACATTTTTAACCTGTAATGCCCATTTCGTAGAGTGATTGGGTTTATTGAAGGTATACATTATGGTACAGTCGAGGTGGTAGGAAAAGGGATTCTGCTCACCCAGGTAACGCGTATAGTCATCAATTACGGCCCGGGCATCCAATGAAGCAGCCCTGTCATAAGGAGTATAGCGGTCCCCTCCCATAAGGTTTAACCGGCCGCTTATGCCAAAGAGGTTGTTATTGTCTTTTCCTACCCTCCATTCTTTACCTGCTAAAGCATTTATAACTACATTCCGGTTAAAACGGCTATCCCTTTCTATTCCATTGTCGCATGTATATTTGGATTCAAATATCGAAGCTGTAAACAGGTAATAGAAACCATCCTTCAGAAAACGCTCAAGTGTTAAGTCAATTCCGTAATTTCGGCCTTCCCCGCGATTCACAAGAGAGTCGTTAAAGTACCAGTCAGCTTCCAGGTTTATTAATGAGTAGCAGCTATCTGGAATTACAGGCACGTTGTACAATTGCTGATAATATGGTTCGATTTTTAATCGTACATTTTCATTGATTGAAAAATCATATCCCAGAACGTAATGGTTTGCCCTGGCAAATTCTATATCTTTATTTGGATAGGTAATACCATTTATTGTTTGTCTCTCGGCAAAATAATAGCTTAAAAATTCCATTTGGCTGTGATTTCCGTAACCAGCACTTATAGTTTGTCGCGGTGAAAAATGCCAGTTAAAACCTGTGCGTGGCTCAAGGGTGAAATTATCATTTAAGGTAAGGTATTGACTATGTATCCCTAAATTATAGGTCAATTTATCTGTCAGGTAATATTTTGATTGCATATAGCCTTGCAGCAAAAAGGTGCTACCATCTGCATTTGCAATATCTGCCATAGGTAATGGCACTTCTGGTGAGGCATCGATGGCAATATCGTAATAAAGATTATTGACTACAAAACCAGTACGGGTAGTAACTTTAGCATTATGCTTGCAATTAAGATATGATGAAAGTGAGAACCTGTAAGAATTAAACTTAATAGCACTGGAAGGATAGGCATTATAACTAAAATCATAAATTTCTTCATTCCATTTCGAAGCATTTCCGGAGGCTGTAAGGGAGGTATTAATGTATGCCCTGTTATTTATGATATATTTGTGAGCAACCCCTCCAGCTCCCATTTCCAGGTGACCTTTTGACAATTCAGGATCATCATCAATCTCCCATTCCGCAGTGTCTTTCTCAAAACTATCTTTATATTGATCCAAAGCGCCTATTCCCCATACACTTATTACTCCATACTTCTCAGTTGGAAAGTTTAACTTAAAACATAAATCCTGATAAACAGGTACGTTCGCATTTTCCGGCAGGATTGGAAGAAGTAATGCAAATGTTGAATACCTGTAATTAAACAAGTAAGATGCTTTTTTACCTCTTACAAAGGGCCCTTCGGAAGAAAAATCGATACCCATTATTCCGGCCTGAAATGCGTGCTCATATTTTTCATTATTGCCTGTTCGCAATTTCATATCAAAAACACCGGAAAGACCATTTCCATATTCAGCCGGGAAAGCACTTGTAAAAAAGTCAGAATTGGTAAGCATTTGACTGCTAAAAGCAGTTACACCCCCACCACCAAAGGTATTCAATCCGGCATAATGACTGGGATTCGGTATTTCTACTCCTTCAAGGCGCCAGAGAATACCTTTTGGAGCATTTCCCCTCACTACAATTCCATTGTCTTCGAGCAGTCCTGAAGATACCCCAGCAAAAGCAGTAACCAATCGGGCCGGATCATCAATACCACCTGCGTACCTGCGAGCTTCCTCAACGGAAAAAGTACGGGCACTGACACAAGCCATTGAATTTTGTGCTTCATCTTTTTTAATATTTGCCTTTACCGTCACCTCCTCCAATTGATTTAGAGATTCCTTTAGCTGGATATGAAGCACAACCTCTTTCCCTGATTCTACCATAACCTCAGGAATAATAACCGGCTCATAACCCATAAATGTAACCTGAATATTGTATCTTCCCAATGGAACATTCTCCAGCCTGAAATTTCCATCCATATCTGTCATTCCACCAATAAGTGGTTCTGTATTTAATATAATCACATTGGAGCCTGGTAAAGGTATTTGCGATGCCTGGTCTATTACTGTCCCTTTAACTGTCTGTTTTAATTCCTGACCATATTGCTGATTTACAAACAATAATGTAAATAAAAACGCAAAAATCACTCTTCCTTTCATAATTGTATTTTATTTTAATGACAGCAAATTATTCATTAAGTTGCATCCATTAACATAACCATGAAAGGAAGATATTTTAGCTCTAAAGACACAAAAAAACCCCTGGTTTATTTTTTTATAGAACAACCAGGGGGGCAAAAAACCTATCTTAAAAACTATGTAAAGATTATCTGTGTTCCTTCCCCACCTGCCATTGCATAAAAATCACCCACAGTAATTATAGCCTTTACATGATCCGTAAAATCTTCTATGCCAAGCTTAAACATTTCAGCAGCCAGTTTACAAGCATATACCTCACCTCCGCCTGCAGTAATCATATCCAGAAACTCATCTACGGGTGGTATATCCAACTTCTCCATCTGCGAGCGCATCATTGCTGAAACACCTGCCTCCACACCTGGCAGCATACCCATTAATGAAGGAAACGGTATACCTCCGGGCATCCGCATTGCCGGATTACCTAAAGTTCCTGTATGCAATTTATTCATACGTTTTTTTGTTATAGCATCCAGACCGAAGAATGTAAAGAATAATTTGGCTTCAATACCTTCCATCACTGCCCCATTGGCCAGTACCAGGGATGCATAAACATCTTCAAGGCTCCCCTTGGCACAGATTATCAAGACCTTTTTTAAAGGCTTATCTCCATTGTTGCTCATAATTTTATATTTTAATCGTTATTAACTATATTAAACACAACTTGCCGGTTTTGCCACGCCTGCAATTTTAGTTGCTTTTTTAAGTGGTGCACCAGGAAAGAGTTGATAAAATTCTTTGATATCAACTACACCCGATTTCCCAATCCCACGTATTGACAGTGCTTCACCTTTTGCCACTTTGTCCCGTAAGTAGTTAATTACCTCATAATGTTTCTCAGAAAGATCAATGCCCTCTTCTTTAGCAATTTCTGAGGCTAATTCCTTACTCCATTGAGCTGAATCAATAAGATATCCTTCATCGTTCACCTCAATCTGTAATCCGTTATATGTTTTTGTTGCCATGACGCTTAGTATTTATTTATTTATTTGCTGAATTATTGATTTACTGCTTTTGCAGATTCCCTGTTCGTACTGTTCATAGTTATTGTCTTGCCCTGTTTAGGCTGAAATTTACCACGCATGCTTAAATGAGTTGAAATAGTTGGTATTTTTCGACCCGGTAATAACATTTTCCAGTATATCCAACGAAACAGGAGTTTACCAAGGTGATTTAACCTTGTTTCCTTTAATAATTTAAATGGTCCGACAACCGGAACCGGAAAATTACCGGGTAAAGGTTCAATATCATAATTGAAGTCTATCAGGGTACCTTTGCCAATACCCGTCTCAACAAAGCAATTGGAATGACCATCAAACTCAGCCAGCATGGGTTTACCTTCAATAGCAGCCATCAGGTTCTCTTCCAGTATTTCAGCTTCAAAATGCACTACCGATCCGGCTTTTGATGCAGGCACATTGGTAGCATCTCCAATTACGAAAATGTTTTCATGTGTAACAGATTGTAATGTATGCTTATCTACCGGTACAAAACCAAGGTCATCACCTAACCCGCTTCGTTCAATCACTTTATCACCTGTGTGAACAGGCACTGAGACCAGACAATCGTATTTAACCTCCCTTCCAGCATAGTCAATGATTAGTTTCTTCTCATTATTGACCTCCATAATATTATAATCGGTAATGATATTTATATTTTTTTTCTTAAATAGTTCACCCATTTTTTCTGAGGTAAGCTTTTTTGTAAACGCTCCTGAGAGTGGTGTGACAAAAGTGATATTGACCTTATCACGCATTTTCCATTTCCTGAAATATCCATCTGCCAACATAACAAATTCTAATGGTGCTACAGGACATTTAATAGGCATTTCGGCAATATTTAAAACCAGCTCGCCACCTTTCCATGTTTTAAAAAATTCTGCCAGGGCCAAGGATCCTTCAAGTGTATAGAAGTCAAACTTTTCTTTATGCCATAACTCATCGTACAATCCGGGTGTTTCTTCCGGTGCAATGCGTGTTCCGGTAGCAATAACCAGATAGTCATATTTCAGTTCTTTCCCTCCTGAAAGGATTACTTTGCTGTTATCTGCATCCACTCTGTCCACATCATCAACAATTCTTTCAACTCCTTTCGGAATAAACTGATCAATAGGTTTTACCACATCTTTCTTAGTATATCGGCCAAACGGTATAAAGATGAACCCAGGTTGGTAATAGTGAGTAAGTTCTTTGTCAATTATGGTAATTTTCCACTCACTTCTGGATAACAACTTACGCATTTTGTTAGCCATTATAGTACCCCCTGTTCCAGCTCCAAGTATTACTAAATTTTTCATATATTTATGTTTTTGCTTTTCAAAATAATTTTACTGTGAATCCTTTAACAAACTTAACGCTGTAAAATTTGTTTAGTTGAATGCATGAATATGACAATTATCAGTTTATGATATTTATCATATCAAAGCATTTCTGGCATTTTTCGATAAAAAACTATGGATCAAAAACTTATAACATGTTCATGTGATGGTTGTGAACTCAGGGCACTTTTCTTTGAAAATGTACCTAAAGATGAGTTGGAGAATATTTGTAGTGTAAAAGTTGAACGGAACTTTGATAAAGGTGATATTATTATCGGTGAAGGGGATGCTATTGACCAGTTTATGTACTTGAAAAAAGGTTTGGTAAAAATATACCGCAAAGCAGACGAAAACCGAGACCAGATTATAAAATTTGCTCCTCCGCTGGATTTTGTAAGCATGTTATCCGTATTTTCTGATTCACACTACCATTATTCAGTTTCAGCTATTGAAGACTCAGTAGTATGTTATATTGACCTGAATCTGGTTAAATACATGGCTTTACAAAACGGGAAATTTGCTTTAAGTCTTCTGCGAAAAATGAGCTGGATTTCAGACGATATTATTAAAACAACGCTCGATATACGAAAGAAGAACTTGAGAGGTAGAATAGCATATGTTTTAATATATTTCTCAAAAACAATATATAAATCAGCAAGTTTCGAATTACCTGTCTCCAGGAAAGAAATTGCTGAGATGATAGAAATGACCACCGAAAATGTAATTCGCATTCTTTCGGAGTTTCGGAAAGACGGAATAATTAAGATTTTCGGAAAAACCATTGAAATTGTTGATATGGAGAGACTTGAAAAGGTAAATCAATTCGGGTAAGTCAAACATACCTGTATTGTTCATCCAATTGCTAAATAAAATTATTTGTTAATTTAAAATAATCCTTATCTTTCTGGCATATTTCAGTTTATATGCAAAATATATGCTGGTATCGCTTATTTTTCTGCAAAATGAAACATCCATGATAAATCTTTTAACACACACGAGCATGATTATAAACGACAATCATCCGCTCAGGTAAAAGCTTCGTGGA
>JAFGOZ010000376.1 GCA_016926235.1 Bacteroidales bacterium
ATACCATTGCTACATTGCGTTTTTCAGGTGTCAAATGGTTTATGGAATTGCCGTCGATTAAAATTGAGCCCTCACTTACCGGCTCTACCCCTGCAATCATTTTCAGTGTTGTCGTTTTACCTGCCCCTGACTGGCCCAGAATAACAAAAAATTCCATGTCATGAATTTCGAAGCTCATGCTGTCAATGGCACGCAGGCCATTATAATTCTTACTCACATCCTTAAAAACAACACTTGCCATGATTATCCTTTTACAGCGCCAAAGGTTAATCCGCGAATGATGTATTTCTGAATGAAAAAGGCAAGAAGCAACTCGGGAATAACACAGATAATAGTCGCAGCAGCCATTTGTCCCCAGAGTACACGTTCATATCCAATGAAACCTAAAATTCCCAGTGTAATTGGCTGTGTCCTCTCACTGCCTAAAATCATTGCAAAGATAAAATTGTTCCAGGCAAAAATAAAGGAAAGAACAACAACCGCAGCTATGCCCGGTTTAACCAGTGGCAAAGAAATACGCCGGAACACACCCCACCATGTGTAACCATCTACACGTGCTGCCTGCTCGATTTCCCGTGGTATTTCTTCAAAGAATCCCCTCAATACCCAGATTAAGAATGGCAATGTAATCAACTGATATGCCAATACTAATCCCACAAAGGTATCATAGAGATGTATTTTTTGAAATACAACATAGAGCGGTAAAATGATCATGAGTTCCGGGGCGAAACGAAAACTCAAAAGTGTAAATGCAATATCCTCCTTAAACTTGAATGAAAACCGGGCCAGACTATACGCGGCAATTGTGCCCAATAACAGGGAGACGGCAACAGTAGAAGACGCTATGATTAATGTGTTAACAAAATAATTCAGAAAATCCGGCCTTATTGACTCGAACACATAACTCTTCATTCCAACTGTGATGGCCGTATAATTCTCTATGGTTGGTTTAAAAATGAACTTGGGCGGAGTGGCAATAACATCATTATGGTCCTTCAGTGACATCATTAAAATCCAGACAATAGGAGCAAGAGCAAACGTAAAATATGCACTCAAGCCGACGACTCTTAATACGCTTGTAAGCTTTCTTTTAGATTTTTTCATCTCATCAACATCCTATTCCATAGTCTCGATAATAACTTTGCGAATACGAAACATAAAATCCATAAAATAAAAAGGTAGACCATGCTTCTGCCTATATTATTCCATCGAAATGCTTCAAAATAACTTACAATATGCAAAGTTGCGGTAGCAGATGCCGGTCCCCCTTTAGTTGTGGCATAGATGATATCAAATACTTTTAATGAATCTATCAGTCGAAAAAGCGTGATTAACACAATATTGGGTGCTAACAGGGGAAGGGTAAGTTTGCGAAAGACAAACCATCCCGAAGCACCGTCTACCTGAGCGGCCTCGTAGGGTTCTTTGGGGAGAGATTGAAGTCCCGCTATAAAAATCAGTATAGCGAAAGGTGAATAAATCCAAACGTCTATAATGATCATTGAAATCAGAGCTGTTCCTGAATCTCCAAGCCATGCGACTGGACCGATCCCCAGAGAGCTCAAAAAATAGTTAAGTACTCCCTGATTCGTTGGTATAAGTATTACTTTCCACATTAAGGCGCTTACAATGGGAGGAATCATCATGGGAATAATCAAAAGCGCTCTCAATATCTGTACACCGGGGAACTGGTGATTTAACAGCATTGCAATTGACAATCCTAAAGATAATTCAATTATCACAACAGACAATGCAAAGATAAATGTGATTTCCAATGCCTTCCAGAATTCGGTTTCGGAAAAAATATCGATATAGTTAACCAATCCAATCCACTCAATATTGCCTGATGTTGTGAGGTTATAATTGGTAAATGTATAATAAACACCAAGTATAAATGGATATAATATACCGATTAATGCGAGCAAAGCCGGAAGGCTTAACAGATAGGGCAATCCCCACTGCAGCGGTCGATCGAATTTGTTTTTAAGCTGATCAGTCATTATTAGTTGCTGACAATGCGATCGATGTCCTTTGCTGCATCATCAAGAGCCTGTTTTGTTGTTTTTGTGCCGGAAAAAATTTCCTGCAGGGCTTCTGCCCATCTATCACCAATTTGCGGAACCTTACTGGATGGGGTCCATCGGATTCTGGCGTATTGTGAAAGCAGTAACTCAGCAGTCCTTCGATATTCACCCTCTCCCCAGTTTGTCGCTCCAATTGTCTCGGGATTATTCCATACAGACTGCCGTGTCGGATTAATATTTTCGTAAGTTACGGTACGCTGCAGCAGTTCCTTGCTTGTTACCCAGGCCATGAATTTCCATGCCTCATCTTTTCCGGATGAAAACCTGTTCATAGCCAGAGACCATAACCATGTATTTGAGCGGACTTGTCCGTCAGGGCCGGCCGGTGGAAGTAAATAACCAACCTTACCGGCAATATGGGATTTATTTGGATCTTCAAATGCTGCGGCCTGATGATTGGCATCAAACCACATTGCGAAATTCCCCGCCAGGAATCCTTCCTTCCCTTCATACCAGGTATAACTGGGCCAACCGGGAGGACCGCC
>JAFGOZ010000377.1 GCA_016926235.1 Bacteroidales bacterium
AGGTCATCATCAGTAAGGGAGGCAAATGCCTGTTTAAGTTTACCTTTCTGTTCTTTCCAGTTTCCTTTTAGTTCAGTTTTATTCATGGTTTTGGATATTAGTTGTTGCAGCTGGCAATACAGTGGTGAATAAAATTTCACCTTACAAAGGTTAGGCTATAAATCAAAGAAAGCATTACACAGTTCTGCTTATTAGTTACATCATTCACATCTTTGCGAGGAGATGTAAATGTAATTGACTGTAAATTAATTGACTTAGCGTGTGGTAATTAAAAGTGTTGCAATCTGCCGAGGTGGATTTAGGGGTAATTTTAGACAGCTACTAAAATAGTCTTAGAGTTTTATCTCCGGTTTAAGAAATATAAGGTAAACTAATAAGAAGCTAGAACTCTTCATACCCACTTTTAATAATGGTCGAAATCATTTTAAATCGTTCGTTTGCTTTAACATTGTGGGAAGTATGAGCTGGAATAATTATTCCCTCACCAGTTTTCAGTAAATTGGATTTCGAATCAATCACTACTTCGGCATTCCCTTCAATAATTTGAATAAATGTGTCAAATGGGGAGGTTTTTTCAGATAATGCCTCACCTGTATCAATAGCTACAATAGTAACATTACCAGTAGTTTTGCGAATGATTGTTTTTGTAACCACTGAATTAGGAACATATTCAACAATCTCAATCAGAATATGAGTTTTTGACTTTTCTAATTCGGCAGTTTTCATACGCTTTATATTTTAGATAAAACAAAGGTATCTTAACCGAAAGAACAAAGTGTTATACAATCGTTCATTAAAGTTACATAGTTCACACATTTTCAAGTGTTTTGCGCCTTTTGTTTTTGAGTGCTTTAAAGTGGGATGGCGTTAAGCCAGTAATTTTTTTAAATTGATTGGATAAATGAGCCACACTACTATAATGCATTTTGTAAGCGATCTCAGTAAGATTAAGCTCATCATATACTATGAGTTCCTTTACTTTTTCAATTTTATGGTTTAGATAGAATTGTTCAACAGTAACTCCTTTAACCTCAGAATAAAGGTTAGCAAGGTAAGTGTAACTGTGATTAAGTTTTTCACTTAGATAATCGGAAAGGTTAACCTTTATTTGCTCATCTGTATAATGTACCAAGTCAATAATAGCACTTTTGATTTGTTCAACCAGAATGCTCTTTTTGTTATCCATCAATTGTAGTCCCGATTTTCTTAATGCTACATCCAATTGTCCCAATATTTCTTCAGATACCTGACCCTTTACATTCGCTTCTCCAATTTTCACAAAAGTATATTCCAAACCCAACTTTTCAAGTTCACTCTTAACTACCATTTGGCAGCGTATACAAACCATATTTTTAATGAATATTTTCAATAAAAAATATATTAGATGTTACAATCAGCAATATAATATTGATATTATTTCATGCTACAAAGGTAAGGCTAAAAATCCAAGAATGTATTACGCAGTTTTATTTATTAGTTACATCATTCATATCTTTTGAAATAATCTATTGTAAATAAATGACTTGTTGAGTATAGAAGTGGAGTTTCTAAAATTCAATAGGGGCTTGAACTAAAAGCGTTAGTGTTTTTTATTAGAGCAATAAGGGTAGTAAAACCTAATGCCAAAACCAATATTTCTAATGTCATATCTTAAAATACAATTGAGATGCCGAGAGTATATTACCTGGCATTACCCAACCAACGAGCAGAAAAAGACTTTTTTTTGGAGTGTTAATTCTCTCACTCTGTTCATCAACTGATCTAATATCTTCAATGGAGTAAAATGCTTTTGGATTAAATAGTTTAATTAAAGTAATTATGCTATTAATTCTGGTTCGCTGAACTATTAGAAAAATAATATGTACTTTTCCTTGATTACTATCAGCTTCAACAGAGGTTGTAGACAATCCATTGCTATGTAGTTTATTAATCAGTTGTGAAGCATCTACCTGAGTAACTATTCGTATCATTTGAATGCCCATGGCAAATTTTTCTTCCAAAATAAGGCCAATATAATTTCCTGCTGCAAAACCTGCCGCATAGGCGAAATAGCAAGCAATATTATCAATATTCTTCATTATTCTGGTTATAGCAATTAACCAAATTAAGATTTGAAAAAAACCTAAAACAGGTGCTAAAATTTTATTGCCTTTTGTTATATAAACAATACGCAATGTATCAATGGTTACATCCACTATTCTTGCTGCAAAAATCATAAATGGCAATAAAACATAGGTAAACCAAAAAGTATCAATAAAAGAAATATCCATAATTCATTAGTTTTTTTATTAAAACCATTTCTTTTTTCCAGATTGTTAATTCTATTGTTAAATCTTACATGTTTTTGAAGTTATTGCAGGGTATTTCTCATTATGTATGAGCTGTAATCCTTAAGAATAGGCTTATAATTTCCTGCGAATAATAATGATGAAATGATATGATCTGCGGTGGCACGGTTACAAGCTGTTGTAATGTTGTAAACCATTGCAATTCGTAAAAGTGCCTTTACATCAACATCATGAGGCTGCTGTTGCATCGGATCCCATAAGAATATTAAAATGTCAATATTGCTTTCAGCTATCATCGCACCAAGTTGCTGGTCTCCGCCTAAAGGGCCTGATTTCAGTTTCTTTATATCTATGTGCCCTTCACTTTTTTCGTCGACTTTCTTAATGAGTAATTTCTCTACCAGGTCGCCCGTAGTTCCAGTGCAAATTAAATGATGAACGGAAAGTTTATCCCAATTCCATTCTACCCATTCCAATAAGTCTTTTTTTCTGTTATCGTGGGCTACCAGAGCTATACGTTTCCTATTATCCATATTTTTGCTTTATTTATTTTTTATACTCGCTAATAAGAATTATTCTACATGCGAGCTGTGACAATTTCCAGTCCTTTGTTATGGATTTGTTATTCTCTATATATATGACTTTGAAATGTTTTGATACCGGAACATTGGTCAAACGGCACAAAGTGACCGCTTTATTTATTGCTGCCTCAAAATCGGTTTGTTCTATAATTCCAATTCTTGGTAAAACATTACTTGCGTAGAATTTTAATTCCAGTTCGGAAATGCAATTAGCAAACCACTCCACCTCTGAGCTTAACACTTGACTTTTGTAATATTCAATAAGCATAATATTTAGTTTTAATCAGATTTTACTTTTTGATTGTCAATCTTTTTCAGATTTTTGAATAAAGCCACTTCTTCCGGGCTTAAATCGACAGGAACTTTAATATTAATTCTCACCAGTAAGTCGCCAAATTGATTGGGTTTTCCATAAACCGGCATTCCATTACCTTTAAGTCTTAGCAGTCGATTATTCTGTATTCCTTTCGGAATATTCATTTCAACTTTTTTTGTAAGGGTAGCAACAGATAATTTCCCTCCGAGAACTGCTGTGTAGAAATCAATATCTGATTGAATAATAAGATCATCAGCCTTTCTTTCGAAAACGTTGTGGGGCAAAACAATGATGTTTACATAAATATCTCCGCGTTCTCCACCATTAAAAGCTTGTCCGCCTTTATTTTTTATACGAAGTTGTTGTCCGTAATAAGCGCCTGGTTTTGTTGTTACACGAAGTTTCTCATTGTTAATTTGAATAATTCTTGATGTTCCATGATAAGCCTCTGCTAGTGTTATTTCCATATCGGCCTGTACATCATAACCGGCTGATTTTCTTTGAGAATTCTGTTTGCCGAATATGTCTCCATAGGAGCCAAACAAATCAGAGAAGTTAACCTTCCCAAAAAATTGGGAAGGGTCGCCATCAAAATTATATGTTTGTCCTTTGTTGTTTTGTCTTTTACTGAATTGAGATGGGTCAAAACCCTGGCCGGCACCTTCGAATTGTTTCCAGTTTTCACCCCATTGATCGTATTTTCTGCGCTTTTCAGGATTACCTAGAACTTTATGAGCCTCACTTACCTCCTTAAATTTTTCTTCAGCGAGTTTGTCACCCTGATTTTTATCGGGATGGTATTTAACTGCTAGCTTTCTATAAGCTTTCTTAATATCTGGCTGAGTAGCATTTTTTTGCACTCCTAATATGACATAATAATCTCTCATTCATTATATGTTTTTTACTATGAGACCAATTATAAAACGCTAAACGAATGCCCGGTACTGCACTACTACCTAATTTTTTAACAAAAAATTGTTGTCAGGAACATGTAGTTTAACAATCTTTCTGGCAAAATTTATCCACAGTGGACTTATGAACAAAGTAAGAGCTATGGTGCTAATAATTAATTGGTAGCTATAAATCTTGATAATACCAGAATAATAACCTGTTGATCCTAGAATAAAACTAAACTCTCCTATTTGTGACAATAGAGCACCAGCGTACAAACTTAATTTCCAGTCTTTACAGAAAAGACGCATTATTAGTATGTTTATGGCGTTATTTACAACAAAAACAATGAGTACAAGTGAACCAATTATAATTGCATTCGCTTTTAAAAATTGTAAATCAATTAACATTCCCACCGAAACAAAGAACAAAGCCACAAACATTATCTTAAAAGCATGCAGGCTATTGTGTACCCATTTTGTTGATTTTGTGGATGATAAAATAATACCGGCAATAAATGCCCCCAATGCAGAAGACAACCCAAACAGTGCCGTTACAATAGAGAACCCGAAACATAGTGTAAACGCAACAAAAACCTGGATCTCATGATCTTTGCTGATATAGCTCATGAATGGCAGTCTAATTTCTTTCTTTATTAAAATGTAAATAATGATTCCTATAATTAACAAACCGCCAATAATTTGTTTTATGCTTTCGGTTATTTCAGGCTTGCTTCCTCCCAGGTAACCCATAATGATAAGCATAGGCACAATTAAAATATCCTGCGCTATAAGCACCCCCAGGACATTTTGCCCCACTTTAGTAAATAACTCATTCCTTTCTTGTAGCAATTTCACAATAACCGCTGTACTACTCAAGCTGATAACAAATCCTAACAGAATTACCTGGTTAATTTCCCAATTAAAAAATTTACCCAACAACCAAACTACTACTACACTAAATACTATTTGAATTGATGTTCCGATTATTGATACCTTCCAGTTTGTAATTAAACTAGGTAAGTGAATTTCCATTCCTACAAAAAACAATAATAAAACAAGCCCCAGTGAACCGAGATTGGTAATCAAAATTTCATCTGTTACTAGTTTAAAACCATATGGCCCTACCAACACACCTACAATAAGGTAAGTGACTATGGAGGGTTGCTTAAATACCTGCAATACGAAACCCACAACAATGATTACCATTGAGAGGATAACAAATTTTGACAGAACAGGGTCAATGCTAATTGTTGCTATCATGTTTAGTTTTGTACTTTAATCTGAAAAAATACGTTGGTAGAATACCTACTTTGCATGCGTTGTAAAACCTTTCAATGCCTTTCCAAGTTCTTCTAAATCATGGTTTAGTTTATGTTTAAACGAATCCCATTTTTCAGATCCGTCAGACTTATATTCCTCTATTCTTTTTTTAATTTCATTCTTTCTTAATTCCAATTCGGCCATTGTTTCCTCATATTTCACTTTTATATGTTCTGAACTGAACACCGAAGATAGTTTTGAATCACCAGCCTCATTGTTTTTAATATTTTTTAATTCATTTTTGTCATTTTCAATCTTTATAAGTGATTCTTCCAAAGCAATATTCAATTTTTGTTTTGCTTCCGAAACTTCTTTTTTAGCAACCTTTAATTTAATTTTTGCTTCGTCAAGTTTTTTTTCCAGCTTTTCGCAATTTGTCAAATCCTCACCTTTAACAAAACCCTTTACGGTTAAATGTTTTAAAATTATTTTTTTCATTTTTTTTAAATTTTGTGGATACATTTATTACCTATAGCAAGGTACGATATATGCCAAATTAAGCTATTACATAACCTTGATAATAAATTACATCATTCACACATATTACAGTGTGCATTTCATCTGTTTATTTTATTGATTTTTTATGGATGGATGGAACACCCTTAATAATCATGCCCGTGCCTTGCTCCGCAGAAGCTTCGCAAAGTCGCAGTTTAATATGCTTTTTATCATGGGTGTTTCATCTTATTTTTCGAGGCCAATGTGATGAAAATGTTCTTTTCTGTAGTTTATTAATGCTTTCGCTTACAGCATCCACCTAACTTACGTCTTCGATTAAATAAAATGCTTTGGAATTGTGATTTTTAATTAATGCAATAATGCTGCTTATTTTATTACGTGGTACAATGGCAACAATAAATAAGTAAACCAGAAAGAATCTATAAAAGTTAAGTTCATCATTGAATTGTTTCTATCAAAACCATTTCTTTTTTCTAAAGAAAACAAGAAGGCCTGTGCAGATTAAGAGAGCCATCAACCAAAATATGGGGTATGAATATTTAAATTCAAGTTCCGGGAAATATTTAAAATTCATGCCATATATACCCGCAAAAAATGTTAATGGAATAAAAATGGAAGCAAACATTGTTAACACCTTCATTACTCCATTCATTCTGCTATTGATTGTTGCGTTATAAATACTTAATTGATCCGAGGCCATATTGCTATATAATTCAATGGTATCAATGGAATGGGTTACCAATTCGTTTAAGTCTTTTAAATAGTGAACATTCTTTTTTTTGAAAAAGGAGTTTTCTGATTTTAACAGATGCATCATTAAATCATTGACTGGGCGTATTGATTTTCTTAGGAAATTTAGTTCGGTTTTTAAATTGTAAATTTCTTCAGCAATTTTAGCATCTGTTTTTAGAAATATTCTGTCCTCCAGGTTTTCCACTTTACTGCCAATAGTTTCTATTAGCAGGGTATAATTATCCACAATAGTATCCATTATGGCATAAGCCAAATAATCGTTATCGTTTAACCGGGCTTTGCTTTTTTTATTTCGGATTCTCTGCCTGACGGGTTCAAAAATATCTCCTTGACGTTCTTGTAAAGTAATAACAAAATGTTTACATAAAATTATTGTTATTTGTTCAGCTATAATTTCATTTGCCTTGGTATCAAACTGCAACATTTTTAAAATAAAAGCATCATATTTTTCTCCGTCTTCATATTTAGGGCGTTGGTCGGTATTTAAAATGTCCTCCAATAAAAGTGGATGAATATCAAACAATTCTCCAATTTCTTGCATCATTTCAGTATCATGTATCCCATAAATATTAATCCATGTAACGCCTTTATTTTTAATTTTTGAAGTGATTTCATTAATTGATAGAAGTTCTCTTTCAATCAGGTTTTTTGGATTATATTCCATGACCTGAATTACTGGCTTCTCCATATTTTTCTTCCCAATGAAAATAAGAGAACCTGGTGCCTGACCTTTAGCAGCGGAATGGTCTTTAATAAATCTAGCCATATTTTGAAAGAATCAAAAAATTAGTGCTTTAAACCAAAAGTATTTTGGGGTATAAATAAATTATCGAATTGGACTTTTTACAACTTATACTGTTAATAGCTTTAGTGTTCAACACTTAATTAGCTTTAAAAAAATCAAATTCATCTTCCAATATTCTTGTTAGCATTTTATTTGAAAGTCTTAACAAATATATTTTATCAGATGTTTCCCATTTAATTGCACTTACTTTCTTCTTTTTATTATTGGTAAACTCAATAATAGCATTACTAAACCCGTTGGGGTAAACAAGCTTAACTTGTTTTTTTAATTCATCATTCAAGGTATCGTAATCCTTTATTACACTTATTTTTGAAGTTTCCATATTTTTTAATTTTAAAAGATACGTAATAAAGTTACAGACCTAAACGCAATACATTGTTACAAAATTCTGGTAATAAGCTACATCATTCACACTTTATCCGAATATCCGGAGAAGAATGAGATATAATAAGTTTGATAAAGAAAATTTCTTCTTATTCTTTCATAGGTAAGTTATGTATTTCACCAAAAAACGGTGTCCTTTTTTCTTCAACACATTTAACAGCGTAAAGATACATGGCAGCGCTCCAGGTTTGCCAATCCTGCCCCTTCGGTTGTCCGTCCTGTGCTTTTATCCATTCGTTAAACCCAAATTTTAAGTCTTCATCAATGGAACATTTCATTAGATTAGTAAGACTAAAAAGTTTTTTTTCAGAAAGTTTATATCTTTTTGCAGCTACCAGGGCTGCAATATATATTCCGCAAATAAATGGCCATATACCTCCATTGTGATATTCACCAGGATTGTTATATTGTGAATATCGTTCATGCCAGTCGGGATCGGTTGGCTTTATAAATGGAAAGAAATTAGGAGGGAGGTCTACTGCAAGTTCTCCTTTTTTTTGCATGGTGCTGCATTCTTCCTCAATCCATGAAATCATTTCATCAGCTCTTGTTTGTGAGGCCAATCCGGAAAGGATGGCAAGGCTGTTTCCTAGCAGGTCAAACCGTTCGCTGCTGAAAATTTTATATGACCAGAAGGCATAATAAGGCTTGTATTTTACTACAAGCCCTTCGTGAACATGATTATGCATCTCTCCTCCGCTAATTGTAAACCTGCTCATCACATGTTTTAATTTAGCTGCCCTTTCGTTCTTTTGCAAAAGAGCAAAACCCTACCCCTCAAAACAAAAAATCCGCCAAAAAACCTATCTTCCCACGTTAAAATCCGAAAACAAAAGAGCGCCCCAAAGAAGCCCCGGCGGAAACCTGCCTTACCGGCAGGCAAGCCGGCGAAAGGTCTTTTCCTG
>JAFGOZ010000378.1 GCA_016926235.1 Bacteroidales bacterium
AAAAAAACTTAATTACTACAGAAAACCACCCGGCGGGGTTTTGTTTCAAAATACACAATAATTGAAGCTGAGGGTCATACTAAAAAACTCTTTATATTACATACTTTTTACAATATTGGAATGATTATTAAAACTTGTTCATTAACTTTGTCAAATCATCTTATGATAAGAAAAGGTTATGAAACAAATTACATTAAATATATCTGACAATAAATTCCAAGCATTTCTGGAATACATAAAAACTTTGGATTATGTTGAAGTGCCGGTAGCCGAAAAAAAATATCTGGACAAACTACAAAGTAGTCTCAACCAGGTTAAATTAATGAAAGAAGGTAAAACAGAAAAACAATCGGCTGAAGACTTTTTAAATGAGTTATAACGTATATCCAACGCCTGATTTTAAAAAGTTTTTTAAAAAGCTTTATAAAAAGTATCCGTCACTAAAAGAAGACCTTAAAGAACTTATAGATACACTTAAAGAAAAACCTGATTACGGAATTTCTTTGGGATATGGAATATATAAAATTCGCCTGGCAATTACTTCCAAGAGAAAAGGTAAGTCAGGAGGTGCAAGGGTTATTACATATGTAGTCACTGATGATAATGAAGTGTATCTTGTTTTTATTTACAACAAAAGCCAACTGGAAAATATTACAAAAGAACAAATTTTAGAGATGTTAAAGAGAGCTGGGCTCATTGAATAAATACTACCCAAATAAAAACCCCGACGGAGTAATTTCTCCCTGAAAGTAACGTCATAAAAAAAACTTAATTACTACAGAAAACCACCCCGTCTGGGTTTTGCATAATCATCTAAAACTGCCAGGCGAAACAGACACGGACTACCTGCCTGCCAACTGTCTGCACTGTGATTTATTTGAAAGGGAACCATCAAAGACGCAGTTATATAAATTCAAATTCTGATTATAAACTGGTATATTCTTAGCCAACTCCTGCAAATTCTTATTTACTATTTCTTTATGTATTAACATATCATACTTTTAAATAAAAATATTACAGCCATGAATACTCATTTTTTTTATAATCATTAAACAGGAAAGGAAAATAAAAATGAAAACAAAAAGTCTTTACTACATTGCACTATGTCTTATACTCTATTGTTGTGGAGGAGGACGAAGTATTCCGCGAACAGCAGGTTTTGAAGTTAAAAGAGGATTAAATAATGCTCAATTGGGATCATATACCTTACATTGCTGGACAATAAAGCTAAAAAAACAAGTTATCGATATTGATACTGTAGTCACTGATAATATCTTATTAGCTATAGCAGATAAAGATAAAGATGAAATTATTGAAATAAATGGATGGAGCGATGGGATATACACTGCAAAATCTGAGATATTAGTTTCACCATGCTGGGTAGCATCAGGATTTACGTTACCTCCTCCAGCGTGTGCTGCACCTCCTTTATGTGATAGCCCCGTTGCCGGACCAGATCTACCAAAAATTAAAGTGCGGTTTCATTTAACAGTAAAATATAAATTTGTTTGGGGAGATGGAATTAATGTTGTATGTGGCGGTCGCACCTTCTCCAGTTCTAATTTACTCATTAAAGAAAGTAATATCAATTTAGATCTGGTTGATGTAACAGGGGTATGGGAGCATGCTGAAGATATGATGCTAAGTTATTTTAAAGAGACCATTAAAAAGCAGATAGATAAAGAAATTATTATTAATGCCAATAAGACATTAAGCCTTTGTAACGAAACAATAGAACTCCCATCAGATATGCCAATTTATGAATAAAGCATAACAAATGAAGGGGATCTGAACGAAACAGATACGGAATGTAGGTGTTTAAGAACAAAATGTCAGCATTATGATTTATACTTTTCTTAATCTCATAAAGGGGTTTATCAAATAAATCATAATGCTGACAATTTCCCCAAACAACCATCCCCTCATTTCACATAACCCCCCCGATGGGGTAATTTCTTCCTAAAACAACGTTATAAAAGAAACTTAATTACTTCAGAAAACCACTCCATCTGGGTTTTGCATAATCATCTAAAACTGCCAGGCGAAACGGACACGGACTGTCTGTTTGCCGACAGGCAGGCAAGTTCGCACCTGCAGGGAAAATTTAATTTTATTTTATACGTATTGAATCATCCTGCATATAATTGTCCCCATACGATCTGCAAACCGGTGCATACGATCTTTCATCTGACTGAAGTAGTTCGAGTAATTCTTTCATACATGGTTCTTCCCATTTTTTACCATACCCATGATAACGTATAATGTAATCTCCAGAACTATTTGTATCCTCAAGAATTCCTATTTTATAAATACTACTTTCATAAACAGGCAGATCATAGTAGTATTTTATAAAAGAAATACGTTTCAAATCTTCAATAAGCTCGTCCTTAAATCCCTTCACGTAACAGTATCTTACTAAAGCTCCATTTCCAGTCGCAAAGATCATACCTCCAAAGTAATAATTCCCATCTTTTTCAACCATTACAAAACGTTCGGGAAAACATATGTCTTTTTCTTCAAACCTGCCTAACTCATATGGCATATATGGACTTTGCATGCTATAACCATTTTTATCCTTTTCTATAATATAACCAATTTCCCACTCATCAGTAAGTTTAACCATTCCCCATGTATATTCCGGATATTGAGAATATAAACCGTAAGGAAGCGAAATGAAAAGAAATGAAAATACTGATATTTTTCCTATAAACATAAAAAAACTTAATTTGAAGTGAAACGAACAAATTGTGTATGACGAAATTTACTATAAATTAAGGAGTTTGTCAAATAAAAACCTGCCTGAATTTATTAAAACTATGGATTGGTTCATACTAGCGCGGAGCCAGGCGAAACGGGTACGGACTACAAGTTCCTACCAGGAGGGCGTAATATAATCCACAATCAGGGTTGCAATAGTTGCACACTCGTTTTTTATAATACTATCATTCTGGCAGTAACTGTTTGAATAAACTAAAATTCCTGCTATTAAAAAGATATTTTTAAGGTTTTTCATAGAATATTAAATTTCAAGTTAATATCTTAAGCTTTGTTTATTAACATCAGGATAATGAATATATTCGTTTATACACCTTTTTTTATTCTGAATTCTTAAACCTTTGTAAATCCTTTATTTCAAATGTTCTACATGATAAATAATTTGTTCTTCATTGCACTATAAGTCACTGCTATCTTCCCCCCAACCTATTTTACATGCAATGTATTAATTGAATAGCTTAATCAAATTTATGTTTTTAATTGGTAATATCCAGAAGGATAATTTGGAATGGATAATTAATAGTGTATGATGGGTTGAAAGTCCTAACATTAAACGCCTTTGGCGCTTTTAATAGTTATTAAACTACAATTATTGTATGGATGGATAGGTTGCAGAGATATTCCTTTAAGGATAATTTTATAAAATTCTTTCGATACTTAGATTATATTTTAATTTTAATCAATTTAGTCGGATATTCATATGAGATGCCCCATATTAGCACGAATGAAGAATTAAAGACTGCAAATTTTAATAGAAGGGTCGGTATGCTATGATCAATTTTATATTAACCAATGGAGCTCCCCCCGATAAAGAAATTAAAAATAATAGAAGGATAAACAATTCGATTGAATCAGAAATCCCCAATAAAACTGAAATGCTGATACTTTTTCTAATACCTTTACCATTAATGAAGTATTTTATTAAAAAGGCCAAAGAGGAACAAAAGAAAAAAAGAAGACGCTAATATAATTCACTTTTAGGTAAATTTTCATATATTCGCAAATTAGTTACACAATGAAATATAAATTAGAAAAACTTACACATTTATCAGGCGAAGAAGCATCAATTTATGGTATTTATTTATATGACGAAAAAAAAACTCTGTTTGAAATTTTCTTTTTAGAAAATAAGAATTTATATTTAAGTGAACTAAAACAATTATTTCAACGTTTAAAAACAATAGGATATAAAACCGGAGCGCGAGAACAATACTTTAAAATGCATGAAGGCAAACCCGGAGACCATATATGCGCCTTATATGATGAGAAAAAAAAACTACGCTTGTATTGCATACGATTTGGCTCTGTTTTATTGTTACTTGGAGGAGGCGGTCCTAAAACAACCCGGGCTTTTCAGGATAATGAAAAATTAATGTATGAAAACTATCTGCTACGAAAAATTGCTAATGATATTGCAAGACGATTATCGGATGGTGAAATAGAATTTTCCGATGATGGATATGAACTAACAGGAAACCTGGAATTTAATTGCGATGACAAATAAAAAAACTCAAGCACGGTTGTATACAAGTCCAATTTTGGATGAAATACAAAATATGATCGATCCGAATGACCAGGAAAAAACCAATAAGCGTATGCTCCTGGCTGCAAAAATTTACGATGCCATGGAAGCCAAGGGCTGGAAAAACAAAGACCTGGCAGAAGCCCTGAACAAGAAACGTTCAGTCATTACCAAATGGCTAAGTGGTACACATAACTTTACGCAGGATACACTTTGCGATATTGAAAGGGTGCTTGATATTAATTTACTAAATCTGGATACGGAACCAAAGGAACCTCCAATTCATTTTGTATATACCATACAAACCCAGCATAAAGGCATACCTGCCAACATACTTAACGAACGTGTTACTACATATCAGCAAACATCTAATATATCAATAAATACCAACGAATTACATAATTAATACGTATTATGAGTGCAAATAAAACATCACAGGCAAGAATACAGCTAAAAGGAATTGAATTACTGGAAGTAGCCGTTAATATTCCCAAAAAGAAAATTGAGAAGGAAGATATTTTTAATTTCAACCTGAATATTGAACATAAACTTGATCGCTCGAAAGAATTGGTTTTTGTAATAGTTTCGGTGGGCATCTTTAATAATAATGATAACACACAACAATTAGGGAATATAAAAACAAGCTGCATATACCAGGTTGATAATCTTGACAGCTTCCTGAATGAAGCAAAACAAGCCATTTTACCTTCTGATTTAACCCAAAGCCTGAACTCCATTTCACTTTCAACAACCCGGGGTATAATGTTCTCGCAATTTAAAGGTACTCATTTACATCAGGCCATCATTCCATTATTTGATATGTCGAAAATGAAACCGGGGAAATAATGAGTTAAAAAATTATTTATTTTTCATAAGCCCTAAACCTTACAATTATTAAAAGCCTGAAATAAAAATCCTTGGCAGAAGCCTTGCCAAAAAAACCCGCCACCCCAAAAAGGGCAGCGGGTTAAAAATGAATAAAGAGAAATAAATAAATGCTTAATTACTATTCGGGATCAGATCTTTAAACAATTTTGCCACGGCAGGGTCTTTGCGGCCAAACACCCTTACAACTATGGAGCTTATCTTGGTTATTTTATCCTCTACAAGTCGCTGCAATACGTCCTTGTCCATGGTAGTGAGCTTGCGCGTAAGCTTACTTACCTCCTGCTCTTCGTCGGCTGCAGTTAATTCCATCAGCAGTCCGGCCACCTCATCCATATCTGCATCAATTATTCCGGCTTCATTATTGGCCCACTCCGTAAACTTGTCGTAGCCGTCCAAAATCATATTTGCTGAGGCCTTAACACTGCTTATGCTATCCGCATGTGTGTTTTCGCCTACACCAAATGTTTTGCGTATGCCGGCATCGTCAGTGGCGGTTTGCACCATCTGGCGTAACTCCATCACTACTGTATGAAGCAGCCTGGCAGTTTCATCCTGGGTACCTGTTTTACCCTTTTGCGAAGCCAGCACTTCCTGTTGGCCACTGCGTAGTGCATCGAGCACCTTAACTTGTTTTACCAGTTCTTCCAGTTCACCTGGTTGTAGTCGTGCGTTAATTTCTTCGTGGTACTTAGTACCTAACTCGTAGGTATTTGTTCCGGCGTTGATCGTGGAAGCCAAATCCCACTTGGGTCTTTTTTGTGTCATAAAATGTAAATTTTTAAAATTAGTAAATATGTTAACATCATTCTATGTAGAATGCAAACCAAAAAAATTACTATCAAGTGCCTGTAAAACCGCCTAACGCTGCAAATAATACCGGGGTATATCCAAACAATCCCGCTATTCCTGCAAATTCTCCCGGAAATCCATCAATCAATCCCGGTTGCCATGCAAACTCTCCCGGTACTTTAACAAACAATCCCGGAAAGTTATCGGGTAATCCCGGTACTCTTTCAAATAATCCCGGATATCCATCAATCAACAAAGCTATGTCTTCAATTAACCCCGCTATTTCATCAAACAATGCCGCTATTCAGCAGGATAATACCGGTATTTCACCAATCTGCCCCGGAATACCATCAAATCATCCCGGTATATTTTCAGATAGCAATTTGTCAAAGAACGAAATAATAGGTTTCTATATATTTATACCAAAAAGGGCAAAAAAGTAACCCTGTGTTTTGAATTTTTTTCTGTTGGTAATTAGCTGTTGGATATTAGGAGTTGATTATAAGGGAGTTGGGAGAGGTATTTTTTTTGTTTTTTTTGAAAGGTTTGCTTGTTTTTCTCTCAACACTCACACTCACATTCACTCTGCATTTACGCACTCCCTTTATCCTCCTCTCAATGCTATAAAGTTAAGAGAATATATGTCTTATGTTATTTTGTGGTATTTAGTGTTTTATTGAATTAGTGGCAAAAACAAAAGGCCACAAAAGCACATAAGACACCAAATTACACTAAAAATAGCTTAATAGCATTGAGGAGGGGTATGGGTTGGGTATTAGCTCCAGACCAATCATGACCTATCATGCCAACCAATTGCCACTTACTTCGAAATTCAAAATTCGGTGTTCGGTGTTCAATATTTCTTTGTATTGGCTATTAGGCTGCAGGTTTTTAGGTTTTAGGCTGGTTTACGAATCAACTTTCCGGTTATTTCGCGCCAAACCAAATTTATCCTCCGGTTCAAATGTATTGGTGGCGCGATTTGTCCTCGTTCTTTTATTACCGGGGCGTTGCCCCGGGCTATTGATGTTACGCCCTTTCAGGGTTATATAATGACAATGGCAGTGACCTGATCTTAAGAATCATAATAATCAAATAAATCATAAGGATCACAGTGCTGACAACAAGCACCTGCCCAACTACCCTGCCCTGTCTAATAACCACCACCCATTATACATTATACATTATACATTTTCCATTGTCAATTATACATTCTACACCAGGTGTTTTTGCAATATCTTAAACAAATCATGTTCCTTGATGGGTTTGCTCAGGTAATCGTTTAAACCTGCGCTTATTGCTTTCTCCTGATCTTCGGTGGAAGCAAAAGCTGTTTGTGCTATTATCTTAATATAGGGCTTGTTAATGCGAATTTTTTTTGCAGCATCATACCCGTCAATATCTGGTAGCCGTATGTCCATCATGATCAAATCAATCTCATTCTCAGAAGATATCTTTATGGCTTCCTCTCCTAACCCTGTCAATAAAATAGTAATCCCGGTCTTTTTAAGTACATTTTGGAGATATTCAGCACTATATGGATCATCTTCAACAATAAGTACTGTCTTATCTTTCATCTGCGGTACCTCTGTAATCTCAACACCCGACATTTTTAAATCTAACTCACTATCAGGTTCATAAGGTAAAGAAAAGAAAAATGTACTGCCTTTATGTTCTTCCGATTCAACCCATACACTTCCTCCTAAAATCTTAATCAGTCCCTTCACAATTGACAGACCTAATCCTGTGCCCGTACTATATCCGGAAGAGCTCTGTGTGATCTGATAAAAACGATCAAAAATCT
This sequence comes from Bacteroidales bacterium, assembly GCA_016926235.1. Next base: position 7,779 of record JAFGOZ010000378.1, read on the forward strand.
TATCTTTTTCATCAGATGGAATTCCTATGCCCGTATCAGAAACAAAAAAAATAATGGTATGATCTTCAATTTTACATCCAAATTCTATCTTTCCTTTTTCAGTATATTTAAATGCATTATTGATAAGATTAAGCAAAATTTGCTTTAGCTTGCCTTTATCAGTATATACAGTAATTATATCTTCCTGCTCTTTATACGTAAATTCAATATGCTGTTTTCGAAGTGGTGAAAGATTAAAAGTCATTTTAAGGTCATCAAATATTGAATACACATCCACCAGTTCTTTCTTCACCTTCATCTGGCCTGCTTCAATCTTTGCAATATCAAGAATATCGTTTATAATAATCAGTAAATCAGAGCTACGCTGGTTAATAATGTAGGCATATCGTTTAATTTGTTCTTTATCATCCACGTTTCTTGTTATCAAATCGGAAAATCCCATAATGGCATTCATGGGTGTACGAATCTCATGGCTCATATTTTGTAAAAACGCTGTTTTCAATCGGTCACTTTCCTCCGCTTTTTCTTTCGCAATAGTTATTTCAAGCTCTGTATTCTTCTGTTCGGTAATATCCATTTCTATACCATCCCATAAAGTTGGATCATTTTCATTATGGGGTCTGGATTTAAACAATGACCACCTGATGCTTCCGCCCTGATTATAAACCCTTGCCGTAACATCAAACTCGGACCTGTTTCTTATGGACTCTTTTTCCGTAATTATCAGAGCTCCTATATCATCGGGATGTATTTTATCATAAATCAGGTTGGGATTTTCCATAGCTTCATCAGGTGTACATCCGTAAAACTTACTTACTGTTTCACTGAGATATGTAAATTTACGCTCGGTTTCATTGATTACCTTAACCTGATAAATCATAACGTGTGACAAATTATTAGATATCTGGTTAATAATCCTGCGGCTTTCTTCAGCTTTTTCTTTAGCTTTTATCAATTCCTGCTCATCATGCTTCTTATCAGTAATATCGCGCATTATGTTCAGTATCATTCTGGGTTTTTTATTCTCATTATAAATAAGCGCAGCAATATTATGCCTGTATATCCAATTCCCTTCTTTTGTTTGTACACGGTATTCACCTGATTGTTTACCCATTTTAAACAGAGATTCAAATAGTGACTTAACCATTCCTGCATCATCCGGATGAACCTTGGCAAATCCATCAAAGTCAACTTCTTCATTCACATCATATCCTAAACTGGTAAAATAAGCATTATTTCTGTACAGGTGCCTGCCCTCCAAATCGGTTAACACGATTACATCGGGTGAATTATCAACTAATGTCTTGTATTTCTTCTCGCTCTCTTCAGCTTTTTCTTTAGCGGCTAATAATTCAACTTCGACCTCTTTCATATCTGTAATATCATAAGCAATTATACCCAATCCCTCTTGCAGTTTAAATGATTTTATCATATAATGTTGCTCACCAAAAACCGGGTGATTTCCAGATCTTTCAAATACAATAGGTTCGGCAGTCCTTAGTACATCAAGATATCTTTTATATCTGCCGGAGGATACCACATCTTTTTCTATATCTGTAATATGCTTGCCAATAACTTCATCTTTTGGTTTGTTAAGAAGCTCCATCCCCTTTGGATTAATAAATATCACATTCAGTTCCTTATCTAATACAAAAATACTTTCTGAGCTTGAATTCAGAAAATTACTTTTCCAATCATTAGCCTCATTAACATATTTTCCCTTTAAGCGATTATTCTCAGCTTCAAGCTCTTCAATCCTTTTCTTTAGTGCATTATATGAAGGTTTTTTTGAAGTCATGATGGCAAAGTAAACTTTTTAACTTCAGGAACGAGTTAAATGATAATATAAATAAATTTAATAAATAAATTTGGAAGGTATCTATTATATACTCCTTTTTAGGAATATTTCTTTAATATATCCAAGTGCATATTATCCATTTAATATTTTACTTTACCATGGACCTATAAACAGTACTGTTCATGGCTATATCCAATTATACTTTGTAAGTAAAGAATAAAATCCTTATTTTTATAACTCTTGTATATTCATTTAAAAATAAATCATGAAGTATATTCAATACTTTTTCTCGTCAGCCCTTATCCTGATTGTTATTCCCTGTTATCCACAACAAATTTGTTTTTCAGGTAATACCAACCAGGTTCTGACAAAGGAATGGCTCAGGGAGTATGGCTGTATTACTACTGACGGTTCTGTTAAAAGAAGAAGTGATACCATGCCTACATTGGGCAACATTGAGGTTATAAGTTATGCTTTAAGTTTTATGTTCCCTGGAGGTTCAAAGTACACGACGTGTACAGGTTGTTGCCTTACCGATGATATGATTAAAGATATTAACGCAGGTAGCAGAGGCGAGAAGTTTTATATTGAGGATATAAAGGGATTAGATCATGCTACAGGCAAAGTAATCCATCTCGGAAGCTTTAATTTCAGGCTTGATGGCCAGGCTCCAATAGCTGATTTTGAGGCTGACAGGAAGCTGTGCATGGTCGGGTCTCCAATAGATTTCAAAAACAAGTCTAAGTGGAAGCCAGACAATCTGGTGTGGGACTTCGGTGACGGAGAACCAGCCCCTGTCAGCTATCATTATTATAAGACACCCGGCACATATACTGTTTCACTTATTGCCTCCAATCAATGGGGAGTTGATACCATGATTAAAAAGGATTTTATACGCGTGATCCCGAAAATACTTAATGTACCTTGTGCCAATATGCCAATCGTAACTGACTTTGACGGAAATACTTATAGGACGGTACAAATAGGCGACCAGTGCTGGCTGGCAGAAAACCTTAAATCAAGACATTATGCTGACGGAACAGAAATAACCGGCATCTTCGAAGAAGATCAGGACTGTAAAAAATGTTATAAGGAATGGAAAAAAATCACGAAGGTTTTTGGTTTACAGTACAATTGGAGTGCAGCCATGAATATGGCTAAGGATGTAGATTCATTGCCACCAAATCTACAGGGAGTATGCCCAAACGGCTGGCACGTGCCCGGTGAAAAGGATTGGCAGGAATTAATGGATTACCTGGGCGGGGAAAGCCCTATAAATATGCAAAAACTCATAGGGGCAGGATGGTTATCCACAGAAAACAGGGAAGAATATTCATTAAAAACGCTTGATCAATATAATAGTGAATTTGGTTCTGCATACCTCTATATCGAAGCAATTGACAAATATACTTACAACGGAACGAAAGCCACAATCACAAAGGAATACAAACGCCATGTTAAATACTACAAGGTCGACTACTGGATCGGAAAATTTGAAAGTTCTTCTAATTATGGTTACACTACAATAAGGTGTATCAGGGATTAGGTGGCTGTAATCTTTATTGGCTATTATTTTTTAGCTATTCATTTTTGGTAATTAACAAATTAATCTTTGGTTTAGAAACCAGGAATGTAAAAAAAAGATATCCTAATCCAGCTCAATTATGTATAAATCTACTTTCATAGATTTAAAATCCAACGTGGCAAAATTATTTATAGCATAGATGTCTTCCCTCTCCCACATTTACTTTCACTTTGTCCGTGAGAAAAAATAATATAGCTATGAGCATCAAAAGCCCTTTAATATTAAAAAATAATTTAGGAAATATTTTGAAAAGCCCATATATCTTTATAAATTACATACCAATTTTTATTCATTTAAATAGACATAAATCCATTTTATTTAAAAATTGATCATGAAAATAGAATCCATTACTTTAATCCTATGTATATTCTTTAATACATCATCATCTTTTTCACAGAATAAGATAAAGCTAACAACCTATACTAATGCGGAATTTGGTTTTGAAATTAATTTTCCTGCACCACCTGTTGAAACCAAAAAAATTGCAGGGATAGAAGTTATAACAGACCTTTATGGCCCATCCAATTTTAGATATCGATTTGCTACCTATAAATCAAGTATGGCTAACTTTAATTCGTCCATGACACGTTTAGCCGGAGACTATCGTACACAAGGATATACAGTAAATAAAAGTGATTACATGGTGGGAGAAACAAAAGTTGTGAAGTTAGTCTTAACTGGCCCGTCCAACATCATTCAACACTGCTTTAAGATAGACGGAGTATTTTACTATCTTAGCATTGCATGCAATACAAATCTTCCCGATTATGCACAAATTGCTCCCTTCTATTATAGTCTAAAGCTTAATAATGGTTTTGAATTTATCAAACCCTACAATTTTACTGAGGCTGATCTGCAATATAAACTCCCCGGACAGCAGGAATCGAATCCTCCTGTTTCAGATAATCTCAATCAACAAAACACAAATGAGGTTACGGAACAAAAGACTGAAATGCAAAGGATTTCTGAGAAAGATGTAGAACAAGAGACCAATGTTCCGGTAAGTGAAGTTGATAAAAATATACCTGTCACAAACACTGAAAAAAGCTATACTTATGCATTGATCATTGGCAACGAAGATTATAAGACCTACCAAATGGGGTTAAGCAATGAGGTGAATGTGGCATATGCAACCAATGACGCTCGCATATTCAAAGAATATTGCCAGAAAACTCTGGGCATACCTGACCGCAACATCACTCTCCTTATTGATGCACGTGCCATTGATATGCACCGGGCTATTGACAAGCTTAGCCTGCTGGCAAAAAATGCCCAGGGAGATGCAGAGCTTATTTTTTACTATGCAGGTCATGGCCTGCCTGACGAAGCTACCCAGGAACCCCATATTATTCCGGTGGATGTAAGTGGCAAAGACCTGAAATTTGCCGTCCCTGTGAAAGATCTGTATGAGAAGCTTACTGCCTACCCTACGAAAAAGATTACCGTTTTCCTGGATGCCTGCTTTAGCGGTGGGGCACGCGACCAGGGACTGGTTGAAGCGCGTGCTGTAAAGGTAAAGCCCAAAGAAAACCCACTTACCGGAAACCTGATCGTATTTTCTGCCAGTAGCGGCGAACAGTCTTCATTGCCCTACAAAGATCAGGGGCACGGCATTTTTACCTATTACTTACTTAAAAAATTGCAGGAAACAAGTGGTAATATTACCTATGGTGAGCTGGCAAATTTTATATCCAAGGAAGTAGGTATTAACTCTATCATCATCAATGAAAAAGAGCAAAATCCACAAATTAATGTGAGCCCTAATATACAAGAGAGTTGGAAGGAAATGAAGATAAAATAGAAAAAACTATCCCTGTTCATCCATCATTTCCTATAGGTATCTTAATACTTTCTATTAATACAAGTTGCTAATCAATTGTGTTTTACGTTCAATACCCGTCCTCACATCCACAATATAAGCCCCCGCAGGGTGTTGCCTCATGTCATAATACATCTCAGGATCATTCATTTTGCCTCGGTAGAGTAATTGTCCCTGTATATTATAAATGCTTACTAATCCTTTATCAGAATTATCATTATTGGATACTTTCAGGATTCCATTTGTATTTATACTGATCTCGATAGTATTGCTTACGGATAATGATGGTGCACCTACAATCACCGTAATTGTATCAAGTACCAGACTGTCCAAAGGTATACGCGAATATTCCACATCCTCTTTATTGGTTGAGTATGATACATACAAGGTATCTTTATATATCATAGACTTGGGATAATGATAACCAGACCTTTTAGCTGTTCCTGAATACCTTATTGGTTGAATACTATCACCTCCTTCACGTAGCAGGTAGGCTGTATTGAATAATTGACCATCTTTACTTAAGGTTATTACAAGAGGTATCCGTGTACTGTTATTAACCGGATTACCCACCATATAAGCTGTGCTATCACCTATATTGCCGGCACATTGCTTTGTTCGTGCATCAGGCATGTTTGTTAAAACGGATGTGGACCAGGTTTCCCCATTATCTCCGCTTATTGATGCCAGCTTCTTAAATGTACCATCCTGGTCACGGAAGATCATAACAATAGTATCATCACTGCGTAAATACCAGCTCGGTTCAATTTCCCGGGAAATGTTATCAGAAACTGAAAGAATTGTGTAGTCTCCTTTATTCCAACCTCTCACACCTGATGAATCGTCTGTATAAATTGGACATATACGCAATCCCGTTTGGAAGTGAGCTGCATTAATAATCCGGCCACCAGGCAATCTATGCGGATCCTGTTCAAAAATACCATTCATAGTGTCTCCATTTGCCATCAACACTGGTTTCATATCACTCCAATTTATACCATCAGTAGTTGATTTGTAGTATGTAAATCCCCCTCTGGGCCAAACTGAGTTTGGCCATACATTAATATATGCCACAAGGGTATCGCCATTTACCCACCAGCCGCCCGAGCTGCATTTACCATTAGCTAAAGTTGCTGCTATCTCCATCGGATCTGTCCAGGTTTTACCATCCGTGCTTTTACTATAGGCCACCCATGTATCATCGGAGTCTTCATTAGTCTCAGAGCTTTGCCACTGACAATATAAAGTGTCCTTAAATGCAACCATAACAACACCGTTGCTATAATGATCTGTTGAATCCACCGGTGCAAAAATAGTGTATGTTTCTATTCCTCCGGGTCTGGTTAAACCCAGATTGGTGGGCTTTGACTGGTCATATATACCAGTCAATACCGTAAAAGGCGGGTTGTCGGCCCTGGCATTACATAATAATGCAAATAAAAAGAAGCAAAATACTGTTTCCTTCATTGCAGTGGATTTCGATTGTTGTCTTTTCATTGTATATACTTTACTCAAGTTAAAAATTTGAATATATAAAGGTCTTTAAAATTAGGGATAAAATAATACAATTAAAAATGAAAGGATGTTTAAATACTTATTTGTTATGGATACAATAATGATCAATAACCTGCAGATTCTATATAATTTGCATAAAATTATATTTATTACGAAAATGTTCGTAATAAAATTTTGTCTTGCGAAATTATTCGTATATATTTGTACGAAATTATTCGTATTAATGGATGAATTTCATAGATTATTTATATTAACAGGTTAAATATTAAAGCAAATAAGTAAACTAATGATGAAATATAAAACAAATTTAATTATCATTATTATACTCATAATCAATTGCTGCAAGCAGGCAAATGATGATAACCAAAGCTTATCAAGGCTTGACAAAGAAATAGACAGTATAAGGATAGGATATAATATTCCGGCAATTTCGTATGGTGTAGTGAAGAATGATACCATTGTCCTTCAAAAAACAATAGGCGTCAGAGACATTGAACAAGATAACAAAACAGAAACTACCGACCTCTTTCACATAGGAGCTAACACCAAGGCTTTTACTGCATTTATGTGTGCAAAACAGGTAGAAGAAGGCACTATTTCATGGGAAACAAAATTCTTTGATCTCTATCCTGAATTAAAAAACGACAGCAACAAAGCATACTACTGTATATGTCTTAAAGATCTATTATCGCACAGAGCACGACTTATCCAATTCGAGAATGATTCAGAAGTATATCCCATTGTGGATTACGAAAAGAAAATTGATCCCTGGCTTAGCTTAACTGATAAACGATATTTCTTTATAAAAAATATTCTTACCTATGACCCTATGCCATTCTACGATAATCCTGATATGAGGTATTCGAATGCGGGTTACATTGCTGCTGCCTTAATGTTGGAAAAAGCATCAGGGAAAACGTGGGAAAAATTAATTGAAGAAACATCACAGGATCTGAATATGACATTGCATGTTGGCTGGCCTGATAATGATAATCAAAATGAGCCAAAAGGGCATATCGACCCGAAGAGACTGAACCTGGATATTGAAAAGGAAATTATACCAATGCCTTACGCAATCAAAAAATACCATTATTTCAATCAATACTTATTGCTTAACGGGCCATCCGAAAATCTAAGTATATCTCTACCTGACTTTTTAGAGTTTTTACGATTAAATGTCCAGGGACTTAACGGGAAAAACAATTATTTAAAAGCTGAAACCTATCAGCAACTATTTTCTTCCTATCCCGATTACTCTTATGGATGGAAGCATGCAGACTATTTCATTCCATGTTACTACCATAAAGGCAGCGCCAGAACATTCGATAGTGTTGCTATTATCGTTCCCGAAAAACAACTGGGGATAGTGATTATGATGAATGTTGCAATTGATGATGCAATTGATGAAATTGCAGAATTAATAATAAACGAATATGCAACATAAACTATCCTCATGAAAAAATTACGCCTTCTGTTTTTTTCTTATCCGGCAATTCCCATTTTTTACAGCCAGTGCCTTGAAATAGTTAAAATTGAAGTATCATGGATCTTGCTGTTTATGAATTCCGCGACCAAAATAAAAAGGTCTTGAAGTTAAACTGGAGGTTGAAGACTTTAAGCATCAGATTCCCAAAAATGCCTATTTATATATAGATGATGCGCTTGAATATATTGTAAAATAATATGCAGAATATTTGTGTTTTAATTTTTTTATTCATACTACTAAGCCTGACCGAAGGATTGAAGCTACGGTGAAGGATACTGCTCTCACTCTCACTTCCCCTTCACTACAACAAACTCCCCCATCCCATTTATATACCCCTCCGTATCCCCATATTTACTCTTTTTAAGCGCATAGGCAAGTCCACAACTAAAAGGCCTCAATTCATCAAATTCAGGAAATACTTTTATAGATCCGCTAATATCCATAATTCCCTTCAACTTGTTCTTTTTTATTATGATAAGCCCATTGATAGCATCTGATTCGACATACACCTTACCGTAACGATAAGCTACTTTGCCCTCCATATCAATAGAACAATAGCCAAAAGTATAGTCCATATTGGTGCGCTCATAGGGCATTTGAATAATTGCCAGTCCACTATGAAATGGATACACTTTTGCATATTGTGGTTTAATTACGACTTCACCTTGCATGTTAATATATCCGAAAAAGTTATTCTCACCCATGAATGCCGCCAGTCCATTAAAAAAATCTCCCGGTTTACAAGTGAATTTTTTGTCAATCACAATTTTACCTGTAGTATCTATGTAACTCCACTTATTACACATCTTTACAGCACACAATCCTTCTGAAAACTCAGCATGCGAATCACAGAAAAATTCACCGGTTTGTTCACCCTTCCTGTTAAATATGCAGTATATAACATTCATGCCAATGTCGTCCTCTTTGAAAAAAGGCATTTCGATTATACAATATCCATTATGAAACCCATTCGTAGGTTGTGGATTACCATAACCAAGCCAGGTAATGATGGTTTTTGTAAAGAGTTCTTCACCTGAAGTATTTATAAACCGGATAGTCTTTTCATAGCCATCTGAAACATTACGGGTATGAATAAACTCTTCAGAAATTTCTATTCCTTGTCTCTTTAAGTCTTCATTGGTTAGTATTTTGAGTTTACTTTGATAAATCCCAATGCCCTCTTTGAAGGGTAGAATAAATCCCTCCGCAGCAGAAATAAGATCTTCCCCGTTTGTTTTCATATATCTCCCCCCGTTCTCATTGGATAAACATATTAATCCATCACTAAAAGTCGTATTGTCTGATACAGGTTTAAATTCAAAATCAGAGCTTTGAAGCTTATTGCCTAATGTATCTATAAGCCAGGCCTTGTCTGCTTTTGTGACTAATGCAAAACCATTGCTGAAATCGGTTAGGTTATCTGCATTTATTATAGTTTGGCTATGATTATCAAAAAGAAAAAATGAGATACAAAAGATTATTAAAACCAATTTCATCCTTTATTATCATTGGGAATTTAATACTACAATAATTATTCCATCTTTAAAATTATAAAACACAGAAGTTAAAGCACTATTAATTTGCTTAAAATATAACTTCGGTTAAAAAATTGCATCAATTCATAATTAAGGCTCTTCCTTAATTTCCTTTACTTCTCCCTCTTCAGAAATTACAACCTTTGCCTGCCCTGGATACTCATAGGGCGGGTTGTCAGGATAATAAGTAAATTCAGTTTCAATATACTGTGTATATGAAAATTCAATATTCCATCCTTCAGACACCTGTTCTTTACTTAAAATATCATTTACAATAAAGCTCACAAAGGATAAATGTCCACTACCACTTCCTTTTTCTCCGGCTTCTTCTTTTTTATTTAACCATCCTTCAAGTATCCCTTTTATTTGTTCGTTATCCATTTACCTATTATTTTATTCCACCAAAAGCTGCATAGCAAGCATTCTTGTGTAAAATTTCAAGTTTTGAAAACCCGGTCTTTTCCAGCATTTGTAATTGAAAATGTAACGATCTCGGAGTATCTTCCATCTCTATGCAATCTAAAACAGCGTTTGCATATTCACTACCTCCAACATTGTAAAGGTAATTCTTATAGGATTCCATCATTATTTCGTTTACAGTGTCTGTTTCGTGAACCACTAAGTCTGATATCCAGAAGGATCCTCCGGCTTTCATTGATTTATATATCTTCTTAAATACATCTACCCATTCGTCTTCACTACGCAAATGATGAAACACTGCTGCTGCCATCACTATATCATAGTAGTTTTCAGGAAGTTCTAATTCCCTTATATCTCCTTGCATTAAATTAATTTCTGATACACACGTCTTTTCAAGTCTTTCTTTAGCTCGTTCCAGCATGGGCAAACTCAAGTCAATTAAAGTTATGCCTGTGAAAGGCAGTTCCTGTGAAAGTTTCACGCTGTAATTACCTGCTCCGCAACCTATATCCAAAGCTATTCTTGCTTCAGGATTGATTCTTGCAGCTGCCTTTGTTATAAGATTCATCGATATAACAGCATCGATAGTAGAAGTCTGGCCGGTCTCCAGGTTAGAAAACCTGTCTACATCTTTGTCAAATCTTGCCTTAATTTCTTCAACGGTAGATTTTAATATATGCTGGTGCTTTTTCCGTCCATTATTCATTGTTATATTTATTTTTTCAGTGCTTCAATGCTAATTTTTCGATTTCTTCTTTTGTTTTATAATAAGACGCGAAATAAATTCTGCTGAAGTACTAGCCGATTGCACTGTTCCATAGTCCATATCCGGTTCGGCTTCTTCTGCGGCTTGCCAAGCAGCTATTGTTGAAGCTTTACCTCCTTTCATCGTAGCATATTCCGAAGCCTTCATATTATGTTTAGCCTCTCTTGTTTCGCTTCGCTGCAGGTAAAAATGAGATATCATATGATATACAATTCCTTTACCATGGGTAAAAGAGATAATTACCGGATCTGCTCCGTACTTTTCTCCAACTTCTTTTGACCTGACAAGCACCCTCACCTTACTTTTATCCAATACTTCAATAGGATATGAAGATCCTTCCAGCCACCATACCGGATCAGCCTCTTCATCCAAAAATCCACTCAAAACCGGATCATCCTTCTCCAATAGTTCAATTCGTACTACTTCATCTGCAGTCGGATTTTGATTGTATCGTACATATCCGGGAAATCCAACTTCCAAAACAAATTTTAGTGCCCAATCAGTGGTAATCAATTGACCTCCATTTGATACAAATCCGGCCAGGTTACGGGCACCTTCAGCAGGGAAACTTGATGCACAGTTTACAAAAACTGTTTGTTCAGGTCGAAAAATAAACTTCTCCATTTGCACCTGACTCATCCTGGTATAAGGCAGTTTCATGCTATCCAATACAAGATGAATATGATCATAAGTGCCATCAATAACAATTATATCCGTACGTATAACATCATCAAGGATTTCAATATTCTCTTCCTCTTCATTTTTCAACCTGTCTCGTAATAATGTATTTGCCAATTCATAGGCTCTTTTCATTTTTATTTTGTCCTGTTCAGGATGCTTATGTTTCATGATTTTGCCTCATTAAGTGTCAATTATTACCTTAGTATCTATTTAAATGCCATTTGCTTTTGCCTTCTGTCTCTAATTCTTACATTCTCCCCCAATAGCTAAAAGTAAACAGCTAACAGCATATTATCATCCAAACTTATACTTTTTCCTAATAGTCTTCGATATTTCCCATGTACATTCCAGTCCCTGTTCAAATTCTACCCAATCACCCTTTTTAAAAGTAACAGAATTCCCGGCATTGTCAGAAACTGTTGCTTCACCATCAAGTATATAACAGGTTTCTTTATCATCATAGTACCAGGGGAATGTTGAAGGCTCTTTGCTCCATGTACCCCAACTATTTGTGGAGTTTATTTCCTGTTCATCAGGTTTTTTAACTTTCATCATAATAGATTATTTATGATCATTACAGTCTTACCTGAAGAGCTATACGCATATCTTCAGGCTGTAGTTTTATAGGATTATTCTTACTATCCGTTGCCTGTATTATTCTGTCAAAATCGTCTGCTGTTATATTAAAATTCCCCAGCTTCGGGATTTTATAGTTCTCTGTCCATTTATCCAGCAAATCAATAAATGCGTCTATATAGGCATCATCCGTAATATAATCGCTGTTTATAAACAACTTACCGAGTGCTGCATACTTATTTAGTGCAACCCCATCTTTGCTTTTTATTCGTAATTTATTCACTGTCAATCGATTGCAAATCCCCATCAATGTACCACAAACTACCCCATGAGGAATGTTGAAATATCCCCCCAATGATGATGCAAAACCATGAACAACGCCTAACCCGGCGTTGGCTAATGTTATTCCCGAAAGCAATGCTGCATAAGACATGCCTACACGTGCATCCAGATTTTCAGGATTTTTAATTACCTCAGGCAAAGACACCTTAATAGCTCGCAAACCCTCCATAGCCAGTATATCTGTCATCTCAGATGCTGTTGTTGAAAGATAGGATTCCAGTAACTGGGTAAAAGCATCCATCCCGCTCTGTGCAGTAATTTTTTCAGGACAACTCAGTGTTAGTGAAGGATCTACTACTGCTACGTTAGGCACAAAATTGTTATGTCGCAGAGACTTTTTAAATCCATCTTTACCAACACTGCTTAAAACAGCATTCTTAGTTGCTTCGGTTCCGGTGCCCGAAGTCGTTGGAACAGCAATAAAGGGTACTTTCACTCCTTCGTGTATTTTTCCTGTACCCACTCCTTCAAGATAATCCCTTACTGAATCATTCAAAGGAAGCATCGCTGAAACAGCTTTCCCCGCATCTATAACACTTCCTCCTCCTATTGCAATTACGACATGGATTTTTTTATCCCTATACTTGGTTATAATGGAATCTATAATCTCTGGTGATGGCTCTGCTTCAATCTTATCTTCATATAATGTAAATCCTTTTTTTTCGAAAGCATTTATAAGAGATAGATAATTATCAGAATTTCTGAAAGATGATGCACCGGTTAACAATAATAAGCTATCACCAAATTGCTTGACAATTCCGGGAATACTGCAATATTTACCTGTTCCAAAATGAATCTGAGGTGGCGAAGTAAATATAAACGGATTAATCATCATCGATAAAATTTAAGGACATATGATTTTATGCTTCACTCCTTCCCTGGGTTTAGCCATCCAATCAGCGACCCTGTCCCTCCATACCTTATAATGAGGGGTTTCTTTGTGAGCTGCCGAGGCTTCCTCTGATTCATAAGCCTCGTACAGTAGAAACTTTGCCGGATCATTCATATCCTGCAATACATCAAAGCGCAGATTACCAGATTCATTTATGGATGCTTCGTGGTTTCTACGACATGCTTCAATAAACATATCGATATATTCCGGTTTAACCCATACGTGCACACATGTAGTGATCATTTATTCTTTTGTTTTCTAATTTGCTATTAAATTTACAAAATAATTTACGAACATGAGTAATTTATTTGAAACAAGAAAGAATAATGGGAATTTACTTCATAACGCCCAGAGTAGAATCGATAATTTATAGGAAATGTTTCTACTAATGCTTTCGAATAGATATATCAATAATCCCTACTTGCATCTCTTCTTTCCGGTAACTGCGGTTTTTATTTAACCAGTCCTGAAAATCCTCCGATCTGAGAGAATACGGCATTGTATATCCTTTACTTTTCTCAAATTCAGTTAAAAACCTGTTTTCAAGAGCTTGATTTTGTTGCTTTAACTTTGGCTTATTTATCGGTTCCTTTGAAAAAATAATAAAAAGACGGTTCAAGTCAATCTCCTTTTCAGCAGTTAAACTTAATTCATCAACCCGGTAAAATTCATCCTTGGTTTTGTAATCATGGTCAGCTGCTGTTGAAAAGAAGATATATTCTTTATCTGCTTTTACAGGAAAACCTCCTTCATAGTTTTCCGGCATCTCAGTATATGGTAAAATCCTCTGTGTCTCACCGGTTATATCAATATATATTGATAAATAACCACTCATGGGGCTTTTAAAATACATAAAAAAGTCACTGCCGTCAATAAATTCACTTGTTTTACAGCTTTTGTTATTGCAGGATAATGGATATGTATCAAACTCAACAGGAATTTCAATTATTTCCTTAGCTAATACGGAAATATCACACTTTATTTCTGTTACCTCTTCCTTTTTACCATCAACTGTTTTATATCCTTTCACATCCGCAAACTTGACATCCAATATTTCAACAACCTCTCCTTTTACGGACGTATTAGCAATCATATTAAATGTTGTATTGGTTTCCACTTTTTCACCTGAGTTTACATTTGAAATATAGGTGGCATTACCCTGCACTATTACTCGTCCAAATGCTCTTTCAAGGGCATCAATAGTAGCAAGTTCCTGAGCCTTATCTTCTGCTTCTGCCCTTGACATAGTCCTTATCCATTCAATCTGTGCTGTACCCGAAGTTCGAACCTTTTGCTGTCCATGCAATAATGCAATTGATATAAACAGGTAACTTATCAGGATTAAAGTATATCTCAATTTCATCATTTTGTAATTTAAATTTCTATAAATTTATATACAATTTGTTTTTTTTCAAACTATTTTATAAGCTGCTTGTTTCTTAATAAATCTTTTAAATCAATATATCATGGATGCAAAACAAAAAATACTTGAAACACTTAAGTCAAACAAAGAACCACTAAAAGCCGGAGAAATTGCCGAAAAATCAGGTCTTGATAAAAAACAAGCGGATAAAGCAATGAACGATCTTAAATCCGAAGGTCTTATTGTTTCTCCCAAGCGTTGTTTCTGGCAAGCGAAGTAGTCTTTAGCTTTTAGCTCTAAGTTCTTTACCCCCTCTGTCCGCTATCACGGACATCTCCCCGAGGGGAGAATAACTTCTAATTAGCTTCCTGCTTCTGCTTCTCTCTTCCCAAAACCCGCACAGCTTCGTACTTCGTACTTCGGGTTTCCGTCTTTTCTATCTTCTAATAAATATAAACACACCTCCCTCATCTCCGGTATTCTTAATATCTCCATATTGAGGTATGGTGGTGCTACGGCTTGTTACTTCAGGTTTAACAGTCAGGAATAACTTTTCTGCAGAGATGTATTTTTCCTGATTATTTGTTAACGTATTTGTGAGGTTTTCAAGGAAAATACTTTTATCGGGAACCTCTTCAAAATTACCACTGGTCATAGCTTTTCGGCTAGGTAAAGCATATAATTCTTTCATGGGAGGAGGGGTTTCTTCAAAAGATCCTCTGGTATGAAAGATACTGCCACTAAAACAGGCATCAGCAATTACAAGTGTATGTCTTGAGTTAATACCACTGATATATCCTGTTATAGTGCTATTTCTTAACCAGTTGGCTGTATTCTCATGAGATGCATCGGATGGAAACCAATAGCCTTTCTTTACCCTGTCGTCCCAATAGCCATGTCCTGCGTAAAAGACAATAAGATTATCATCCGGGGTAATATTTTGCTCAAAATAATCCATAGCAGCTATCATTTCCTCTCTTGTAGGATTTTTCAGTATTCTAACATCATCAGCATCAAATAAATATTGTTGAGTGAGAACATTATACAATTTTTGAGCATCATTAACAGGTTCAGACAGATCATTAATGATAGGATCCTCGTAATCATTGATACCCACTATAAGTGCATAATTCTTTCCTTTAATAACGGAGCCATCAGGTCTTAGTGTATTATCCACCACTTCCTGGGTTTCTTTTCGCGTCACCTCAAAGCTTATCTGGGCCAGATTATCTTTAACATCAATTGCTTCAATTAATACTTTATTTTCTCCTATGGCCAAAGGAACCCTTGCCTGAAAGTTTCCGGAAGGATCTAAACTACATTCTTTCCCATTGACAGCTATGGCATATACTCCAGTTTCATCGGTTACTTTGCCTTGTATAAGAATATTACGTTCGTCAAGAGATATCAGGTTCCCATTATAATCAGGGCTTGTAAGCAATATCTTTGGAGGCTTATTATCAACAACACTTGTATTGTTTTTTGGCTGCTGTCCTTGCGGCACATCAGTAACCTGGTCATACTTAACCTTGGGCTCCGAAGATGCTACCAATACTTTTATTTTATTTTCATATTCAGGCTGATAAATCTTTAGTGGTTCTCCTCCATCCTCCAATAAGCTTACCTGCCTTTGCTTTCCTGATTTGCATGCATCGATAAGTACCCATATATTTTTGGTTTGTGCCTGCGCCAATTTCTGATAAATATACTCCAGATCAATACCCTGGTTTATACTTGCCTGAGCCTGATCTGTCGGAATAAGGTAATTCTTGATTCCATACTGATCCGATTCAAAACGTCCGGTATAATAAATGATTATTTGTGCATCAGGACCAGCCTTACTTGCCAGGACAGATACTTTATTTATACCGTTCTTTATTTTTGTGCTTATAGCATCCGGATAAAAAGATACATTGAATTTTGGCACATTGTACATATGCATCATCATCTGGGTAAACTTTTCAGCTTCCATAATGGCAAACATAACATTCTCGGTGTACTTATCACTATACGACTGATAATCCTCATTTCCGATAGCAATAACATACGTTTTTTGAGGATTCGGTATTGAAAAGTCAGGAATATTAATTTGCGGTTGGGCATTTACGTATGCCATAATGCTTAAACAAGCAACTATCAAATGTAGTTTTCTCATTCTGTTTATATTTTAATTATTATCGTAGTTTCCAGTCTTCCCATTCACCAATGACAGAGGGGCTAATATTAGTTTGTGGTTCTTGTTTTTTACTATTAACCATATATGATTTTACCCCTACTTGTTCTCTTATAAAATCTGATAACTCCTTATAGGTAATATTTCCGCGAGATTCCTCAATTTTCTGGAGCAGGAAATAGGTAAACATACCATGTTCTTTTTCCTTATAGGGCAGAGATGTTTCATCTCCGCTACTAGCAGTAAATACGACCATCTTATTATCAATTTGTACTTCTTTGGGTTTAACCTTCACCGCCCTGGCTTGCACTAAACCCTGGTTTCTCCCTCCACCACTAAAACAAGCATCTATAAACACAGTTACCCGTTTACTGGGAAATTCTGTAAGAGCTGCATACACATCATCCAGCTTAATGGCGGAAAACTCAAGGTCGGTACCACTACCATCTACAGGTACCAAATAAGGCTCTTTTGTTTTTTCATCAGGAAATCCATGCCCGGCATAGTAAAAGAAGACTTCAGCCTTACCATTGGTCATTTCAATTACTCCGCTTATTTTTTTAAGTTCCCTCCTCATTTCAATGTACCGGGCATTGATTTTAAGAATTGCCTGATCTTCAGGAACACCCAAATACTTTATAGCATATTCATGAAAAGCTTCAGCATCCCGCTTTGCAAATTCCACATCCGATTCACTTTTAAGATCTACCTGGTAACTACTATAATCCTCATTACCAATTATTAAGGCAAATCTATACGGATTTGGTGGTGCTTTGTAATCTGCCACTGGCACTATTTTTTCCTGTTTTTGATAGGTCACCTGCATAGGTGTTGAGTTAATAGTTCCAGCATTGTTAACAACTACAAGCTCAATAGTATTCACTCCTTCCTGCAGTGTAAGGTTTTTCTCATAACTCACGGAATAATCATTCATTTCCGAAGTACCAATATTATAATCAGTACTGGCAAGTGTACTGTTTATATACACTTCCACTTTCTCAATTGTACTGTTTGATGTTATCGAAGTAGCAATATCAATGGATGGTAAATTAGTTGTGAGAGAACTTGTAACAGGCGTAACCCAGGCAACCTGTGGTTTTTGTGGAAGCTTATAAATCACTATCTTTTCTTCCGATTTAGTACTTCCTACAGAGTTTGTAGCAACAATCTTTATTGAATTTTTTCCTTCTTTTAAAAAGACATTCCGTTTATAATCTAATGCATTATCCTTAATATCAGATTTTATATTCTCCCGCTCATCAGTAGAGTATAATTTATCATTTATAAACACTTCAACTTTGCTAAGATCAAAAATGTCTTTTATGCCGGCTTCAATAGAGATAACCGCAGAAGATTGTTGTAATGATCCCATAGTTGGACTTACCCAGGTAATCTTAGGAGCAAGAATTTCCTTAGGTATTTCTTCGGCAATTTTCTTAGCCTCAAAGATATCTTTTTGTGATATATCCAGCGATGTAGCATCCCACATCGAAATTGCATCACCAAAAAGGTTTACTGATGTAAAATCCTTTCCGTTTGGGTTAAATGCAACGCCTAGTACATAATTATCCTGTTTGGGCGATTGAAAAACGATTGATCCGTTACGAAGGTCAAACAAAACAATACGGTTATCCTGACCACCACTTATCAGATAATTACCATCCGGACTAAAACTTATATCCATCACCCTGTTTTTATGAGCCCTAAGGGTGTTAATTAACTCAAGTGAATTAGCATCCCAAATATTTATAATCTTATCGTATCCACAACTTGCAATAAATTTCTGGTCAGGACTAAACTCGACATCCATAACCCAGTCGGTATGCGCAACAATGCTATTCTCTTCAACACCTTTTTCTACATTCCATAAAATAATCCTTTCATCAGCTCCACAAGAGACCAGTCTGGTTCCATCTGAATTAAAATCGAGACCATTAACTTGTTTGGTATGGCCAACTAATTCTTTTGTGATAAAACCCGTATTAAAATCCCATAATTTTATAATTTTGTCATCTCCGGAACTCGCAATATACTTGTTATTAGGTGAAAAATCAATGGTTTTTATATCTCCTTTGTGCCCTTCCAACGAATATTTTATCTCACCTGCTTTGATGTCATAAACTGTAACAATTCTGTCCTGCCCTCCAAAAGCCAGATATTCTGAATTTGCATCAAAGGCAAGGCTGTAAGGAAAATTTTTCAGTCCATCAATTTTCCGGTAAACAGTCCCATCATTAACATTCCAAATCACAACGGTCTTATCCATAGCTCCTGTAGCCAGGTAATTCCCATCCGGACTATATGCAACACAAAATGTCTTATGTTTTTTTTCCGACAAACTTTTTTTCAAGGGTATCTGCCCAAAAACATATAGTGGAATACTAAGCATTATTAGTAAAACACCAAAAGATCGTTTTTTAATCATACCGCAGTTTTATAAACTATATTTAATAATCTTTAGATTTTAAAAAGCTTATTTTAACACCTGCTTCAATTCTTATAGTTTTAAAGTTTTCCGGCTCCAGATCATTATCATTCATATCACTCTCATTCAAAAGGATCATAGAATATCCTCCCTGTAAAAATAGTCCAAGATTTTCATTCACCTGGAAATCCATTCCCAGACCAGGAAATATTCCTACACCATAGCTCTTATCAATCATCTCATTAAGAGGGTCAAAATCAGAATCCTCTCTATTATATTGAGCATAAGCTTCTTTTTTATTATTGATGAAATTAAGGCTGGTATAATTCAATGTGCCTCCAAAGAACAAGAACGGATTTGCCTTTTTACCCGGAGCCATATAAACTTTAGGAGTAAGTCCAAAGCTAAGATTAAACATGTTAAATTCATTATCTCCTTCCTTAAGAATTTCATCACTTCCATCCTCATATACATCATCCGAAGTAAGTTCCCAGTGCAACCAAGGTTCATCAGTAACTTCACCAGAATTTGTCCAAACATAATAATATTGATAAGTCCAATCCCAGAGATTGAAATACGCGATATCGGCTGCAAGAGAGAAACGTCTGTTAAAATTAAACTGTACACCACTGGTAAAGAGAATACCTGGATCAAAATTGGACATTATATAAGGATAAACATATGCCAAATCAGAATTAATGCCATAATCTGACATATCAACTACTTTAACATAATCCGTTTCACCAAATGGATAAATAGTTCCAAGAGAAAAGTTAAGTGTAACTTTCTGCTCAAACTGACAGAATGTATGCATAGAAAATGCTAATATACTGATAATTATGATTATTTTTTTCATAGTGGTAAGTATTGAATTAAAAGATTACGGATTACGCTTTATTATTCCATATTCCACATTCATTTCCGACTTATTATCCGGAATCTGAATAATTCTGTCTGCCTTTAAAGCGGTTGGTGCATCAGAATTGATTTCCTGATCAAAATCTTTTATTTCCATTTGTGCACTTTTATTACTATTTTTTAGCAGCACATATTGGTTCCACAGATTTGGATAGTAGAAATGTGTATTTTCAATCCAATACACGTAGAATCCTGTGTATCCCAAATCCGCCCTAATCTCACCACCGTCAATCGCATAATAGTATCCTGTAGCATAAATATTGTTATCTGCAGGTATAGATATATAATCAATTGTTTCATAAGCCGAACCATAATTTACTTTAAAATTACGCAATGACGCAGTCCCGTAATTCTGTACATAAATATAACTCATTGTGTTATCAATAGAAAGATAGGTTTCTTTCGAAGTTAGCGAACTTACATTATGAGTATTTTCCCAACTTACATATTCCCCAACCCTGGTACCTGATGATGTTTCACCATATGTATAGGCCGTATAGGTGTAACTTCCCGGGTTTGAGTTGAAAGAAAATGAAACACTGCCTTCAACAGGAATTGTTTGTGTTACACTATTTATTGTAATAGTAATAGGCGTGTAAGTATTATTATAAAATGTAGAGATAAATGGTTCATAATACTGAAGTTTTATATCCAGGGATGTTCTTCTTGAAGTCAGTCCATTCAGATAATCATTATAATTATAATTTGAAAAGTATGTGCCAGAGCCTATATCCTTTCTCGCATAAAAATAGTAAGGTTTACTAAGAGCTAAATTAGTGAATGCTATTTCCCCATCTTGATCAGTGTATCCCCAAGTTATTGTATTGCTGAGATTGAGACTTTCATAATCACTATAATTATCAAAAACTATCACCAATACGCTATCAAGAACATTCCCGTTTCTATCATCTTTTGTAGTAATGTAAAGTAAAGAATTATATATAAAAACGGCACCAATGGCTTGACCTCTGCCATCTTTGTTAGATGCAATTAATGACACATAATAAGATCCTGCAGAAGAAAAAGAATAAGTTGGATTCTCTGCTGTCGATTTTCCTCCATCACCAAAATACCATTCATATTCATCCGCATTTTCGGATGTATTAATAAATTCCAAGTTTTCTCCTATTACAAAATACTCATTTCCTTCGGAATCTAAAGGTATGGTAAATGATGCTTTTGGTACTTCTTTTTCACAACTTAACAGGAATATTGTTGCAATTACAGGAAGAAGTTTTATAAACTTTTTCATTGGCTGGAAATTTAGGGTTTTATAAAAAGGATTAAGCAAAAGAGTCATTTTGCTTAATCCTGGAAAAAAAAATCAAAAATGTCTTATTCAAGACCCATGATCTGGTCTATTTTCTCCTGGTTCATTTCCAGTTTTTCTTTCAGTTCCTTCTTAACAACTTTCTTGGCAATTTCGAGAGATTGTTTAACATCGTAGAATAATCTAACCTGGCATTCAACATTGTTGTTTATTTTACGATAAATTTTAAAATAAGGATTGATATATCCCAGTTCGGTTGTAATAAGGTTTTTTGAAGCCTGAACAACTTCTGTAACTGAAGCAGCATCATCCGGAGCAAGCTGGGCATTACCAATGTTGGCTTCAACAATGGAAGTGATGTTGGTTTGAACAAGACCAGCTAACTGAAGTTTAGCCAGTTCAATGGCCTGCATTTCTGCAACAGATTGGGATTGTGCAACGCCATTACCATCGGCAGTAATATAAACCGGATTACCTTTTTCATCGGTCTGATATTGCTTCATCCAGGAGTTTTCAACAACTTTTGCCAAAGGAATTGATCCAGGAGCTACATCCCAGCCATCCTTTTCAAATTGTTTAGCCTCTTTCCTGGCTTCCTTTACAGCTTTGTCCTTAATTTCCTTTGTTAGCTCTCTCTCAGTTTGTTGAGCATTAACACTAAATACAAATACAAAAATTAATAAAAATGAATAAATTGTTTTCATAGTAGTAGGGTTTGATTAATATTAGTTTATAATTGTTTTTCAAATTGTCTAATCAAAAATAAGAAAAAAAAACACAACTAGTCAACAATTTAGAGGCCTATTTTAAATTCGTACTAATATGATTTAAATTCGGTTGTAAAACCCTGAAAAACGATTTCACTATGAGCGAAATATTTTCTAAACCGCTATTAATCTATGTAAAAAAAAAATTACTGGGACCACCTGACCCATTACCCATTACCCATTATACATTATACATTATACATTATACATTGCACATTAATACACCGGGTTGTCCTCCAGATACATGCTATTACTCATAACATAATTCACAGCTTTATCAAGGTTTTTACCAACATTTCGCTTCAACATAAAACCTTTGGCCCCGGCTTCGATCATTTCTTTCAAATAACGGAACTCATTATGCATAGTAAGGGTAATCACTTTAAGGTTGGGATAATACATCTGGTTAGCAAGTTTAGTTGCTTCAATACCATCCATTTCCGGCATTCGTATATCCATCAGGACGATGTCTGCCTGCCTGTCCTCCATCATAGAAAGAAATTCCTTACCGTTGGTAGCTTCTCCAACGACAGTATATCTTTCTTTGCTGTTCAACAAAGTAATAATTGCCCTTCTGAATTCATTATTATCATCAACAACCATTACCTTAATTTTATCCATAAAAAAGTGTATTTAGGTTAAAAACTTAGTGTCTTGAGTTTAGTAATCCAATACCAAATTACATAAAAAACCTGCGGGTTTTTCCGCAAAATCGCAATTGTTAATAACTTGTGAATAACTAGTGCTAAAAGCCTACCAGCTTGTTTTTGAAGGCATAAATAACTAAATTAACAGAGTTTTGCGTACCCGTTTTCTCATATAAATTCGTTTTATGACGCTCAACAGTACGGTCACTTATGAAAAGTTTTTCACCTATATTTTGATTAGAATAGCCTTTACATATTAGTTCCAGGACTTCTTTTTCCCGTTTTGAAAGATCAGGAAGAAATGCCTGCTTGCTTCTTTGGGTTTTTTCAACAATCAGATTTTTTGTAATACTCATCAACAAATCCTGGGAATAATAATTATCCCCTGCAGTGACTCGTTTTACTGCCTTTTTAAATTCTTCCAGGCTGGAATTCTTTAGCATATACCCCTCTGCACCTGCACATAGCATATTATCAAAATATTCCGGGTCGCTAAAACTGGTAAGAGCAATAATTTTTAGATCCGGACAAATTTCAAGGGCCTTTTTAGTGGCATCTATGCCATCCAAAACCGGCATACTTATGTCAACAAATGCTAAATCGGGAGTTTCATTAATTAAAAAATCGAGAAATTCGTTGCCATTTGAAGCTTCTCCAATAACTTCTATCGTATCTATCCGGCTTAATAACAGACGCAACCCGCTCCTGAATATCTCATGATCATCAACCAGTACTGTTCTAATTTTTTTCATTGAATCCCTGGTTTATGCCGTTTTACATGGGTGCCAGAACAAACACCTTAGTTCCCACCCCAATCTCACTCCGTATAGTACATTCTCCCATAATGGAACGTGTCCTGCTTATTATATTTGTCAATCCGGCTCCTCTGTCCACATCATTCAATACTTTTTCCACATCAAATCCCTCTCCATCATCCAGATAGTTCAAATATAAGTCTTTTAATGTATTTGACAATTGAATTTTTATATTCTTTGCATTCGAATGCCTTATTGTATTATTAATCAACTCATTAACTATCCGAAAAAGAATCACCTCGATACTGTTATCGACCGGATTTTTGTAACTATCCGTATCCAGGTCAATTTGCAATGTTCCTGTAGCATTTATCTTATCACAAAATGCACGTAATGAAGCTACCAATCCAAATTTAGTTATTGTGCTTGGGCGAAGGTTATTTGCAATTTCTTTTGAACTGGCAATAGCTTCATTCACCAGGCCAATAGCATAATCAGCTAATTCAAGCCTTTCTTTACGGCTTACATCATCCTGTTTAAGAAGGTCAAGATAAATGCTTATGCTCGACAGCAAAGATCCCATACCATCATGCAAATCAGTAGCAAAGCGTCTGCGTTCCTTTTCTTCAGTTTTCAATATAGTACGTAACAAACGATTTTGCATTTGTTCACGTTCGGTGATATCATTTACAATAGTTAATATTGCCTTTCGGTTCTGATAGTTAATAATACTACTGGTAGCCTCAATGGGAACAATTTTACCTGATTTGGTAAGCAGTGACGTTCCAAATAAAAGCTGGTCTGTTTGTATTAATTCATCCACCCTGCCATCATATTTTGATTTCTTTTCCGTAGTTGAAATACTGGCAGGTTCCATTTGCATCAACTCCTCTTTGCCATATTCAAGCATCTTACACGCGGTATCATTCATCTCTATAAATTTGCCTTTCAAGTCATTAATAAAGATGGCGCTTGCAGTCATGTTAAATATAGTACGAAATTTTTCTTCGCTCTCTATAAGTGCATTTTCCGCGATCATGCGCTCAGTAATATCATGAATAATCCAGTAAATGGCCTCTTTTCCTCCCATAGTTATTCTTCCTGAATAGATTTCCACATCTTTCATACTTCCATCAGACAGTTTATGCTTAAGTACAAAATTATTCCGCTTACGTTTTTTATCTACAAACGATTTCATTGATCCGATGGGTAGATCAATAGCCAGTTGCTCTACATGCATATGAACCAGCTGGCTGTGTGAAAAACCATAAAAATGACTTGCCGAATGGTTTGCATCCAAAATATTTCCATTTTCGGGATCGATAATAAGCATTACGGATAAACTGTCCCTGAATAATGATTCGTATTTTCTTTCAGCATCCCTTCTTGCTCTCTCTGCTTCCTTTCTGTTCGTTATGTCACGAAAAATTGTCTGTAACATAGTCGCATTCTTCCATTCCACAACACCTGTTATAGCTTCTACATCCAGCGTTGAGCCATCAAGGCGTTTTATAAGAACATCATTAGTTTGCGATTGTTGAGTGGTAAACACAGCTTCTATTCTTTTCTTTACTTCTGTACCATCATTTATTATGATAAAATCATTAATTGAATTTCCCTCCAGATTTATCTTTTTCTTACCGCATAACATATTTGTACCTGCAGGATTGGAGTATAGGATGATATCCTTGTTATGAACAATTAATCCATCAGGAATAGATTCTGCAAGAGAACGAAAACGTTCCTCGCTCTCCCTTAGAGCAAGTTCCGCTTCTTTACGTTTCGTAAAATCCCTGTTACTACCGCGAATACCTATCCATTTGTCAAACTGGTAAACGGGCTGTGCATACTGACTTATCCATTTCACTTTCCCGCTACGTGTAATAATCCGGTAATCCAAATGATAGAAATCTTTTTGTGCATAAAGCATTTTACGCTGGTACTCCATTACCATCTCCATATCATGAGGATGGATTATCCTGATAAAATGCTCTGCATCTCTTATGAAATCTTCGCTATAATAACCAGTTATACGAAAAACCGAAGGAGAAACATAATGGAAGGTACCATTCGTATTGAGCCAAAATTCCCAATCATATGTATAATTGGCAATCATACGATATTTTATCTCGCTTTTACGAAGTTCTACTTCAGACTTTCTGATAAGAGCCAAAACAACCAATCCTATCGCCAGTAAACTGCAAGAAGTTATTGGAAAAAAGTATAGAATTCTTCTAAAAAATAGTAAATAATCCTGTATCCTGTCGTCAATTCCAATATTGTGATGAATTAGTTCATCAACAAGAGTTTGCAAGACAACGTTAATCTTGTTTAAACAGATGAATAATAGAACTATAAAAACACATGGCAGTAAGACAATTATAAAATACCGAATTGTATTTTTTATTTTGTTTCCCATTGTTAGATACTTTCTTTGAAAGTATTATTTACATTTGACAACAGTTCTTTAAGTTTTACTTCAATTGACGGAAAGTCCCCCTGTCGCATCTTTTCAACTGAAAATATACTGGCTCCAAATGCCACTCCGTCAGCCCCGCTATCCATATATGTTTTTACATTATCTGCGCTTATACCTCCACAGGCAAGCAATTCAATATTATTAAACGGTCCCTTTAATTCCTTAAAATAGCTTGCCCCCATTACCTTTGCCGGAAATACTTTGACCATGGTAGCCCCAGCCTGCCAAGCATTATAAACTTCATGGGGAGTTAATGCTCCCGGGAATACAGGTATGCTCTTTTTTACACAAAATGAAACTATCTCAGGAACATTTACCGGCATCACAATAAAGCGGGCACCTGCCTCAAGAGCAGAATGCAGATTATCCATGCTGGTTACTGTTCCTGCTCCCGTACAAAATTGATTATTTGAAAGAAGACTCATTTTGCGGATTATGGCATCAGCGCCTGGTGTATTCATGGTTATTTCGACAAATTTCAACTTTGAAGATATAATCACCCTGCATAAAGGCTCCAACATCTGCTCCTCGATCCCCCTTAATATTCCGATTACAGGATAATTTCTAAAAATATCTTTATTGAAATCCATTTTATAAGCGCCAAGTAAGAATTTAAGAACGTTAAATATAGGGGATTAGAAGGATATAAGCAAATGAAGGGGGAAGAATTAAGGAGTCAGAATTAAGGAGTCAGAATTAAGGAGCCAGGAATCTGGAGTCAGGAGATTGAAATGAAAGTGGCTGCAGCAATCGTAATCCGACTTTTACCTTTTACCTTTTACCTTTTGCCTTTTGCCTTTAACCTTTCCTTTATTCGTTCTTCATTTTCAACATTCCAACTCCTGCCCCCACCAGGCACATCCCTCCTACAAGGTAACTTACAGGAAATACTCCTAATGCAGGTATTAAAAAGGCAGATGCAAGAAGCGCACCCAAGGCCGATCCTAATAAATCAATGCTATATATATTGGATGCTGTAGTGAGATAGCTTTTCTTTGAAAACTGAGATGTTAATGAGAACATCCCTCCCACCAGTATTGACGCGAAAAGTGTTAATACATAATATAAAAGCTGAACAGAAAGTAATCCCGGATGCTGATTAGTAAATTTTACAATAACTGGTAAAACTATACCAAAGAATCCTATACCTGCCTGTAACAACACAATTGCATGCTTATGTTTTTTAAAATTTCTTTTACTCACCATAAGGGCTCCCATCGTCATACCTGCCATAAAAAGTGTGATAATAATTCCCGTCGCCAGATACAAATATCCATAGACTATCTGAAAAGCAATAATAATGATTAACTCATACGAGGCCGCTGCAAATCCACTGGTAAACATACCCAGGTATAATGGTTTTAAAAAAAACAGGAATACAGCAATGATAATAAGAAGAATGATCAGAACCGGTTTATAGTTAATACCCGATTTTGCCAGCCACTGCCTAAATTGATTACCATATACTATGGGATAAAAATCCCTGTTAACTGCATTGGCTGTATCAATGGTTGATTTAACCGCATTACTTCTTTGTTCTATCAGTTGATCATCGAGATAATAAGAGTTCACATATTCCGTTTCAAATCCTTCCTCATCAGCTTTCTCTGCCACTTTAAGGGATAAAGGTGCATCAGAAGCAATATAGTAGTCCCTTTCTCCAGGGATAATCTGAACATTCTTAAAGATAGCACTCAGTGCTTTATAAACAGATGAATTCATTGCAACTATTTCCTCATTTAAATAATTCATTGATGGTGTAAACGCAATGGATACTACTCCTCCAGCTTTCATTGCATGCTTCAAAGTGCTGTAAAACTCTAATGTGAAAAAACGATTCAACTGCACAGTAGAAGGTACCGGAAGGTTTATCAATACAACATCATACATGCTTTGACATCTCTGAACGAATACCCTTGGATCTTGAGAAATAAAAGAAACACGCCCTGATTCAATACCAAACGTCATAATCCTTTTAAATTTCAATATGGACTTGTCTAAATCTACAAAATCTATATGTTGGGGGTTGTATTTCAAGACTTCCTTTACCTGATCCGGAAACCATCCCGAGATCATCAAAATATTTTCAGGCGAAGGATGCTGCAACATCCCGTAATGTGTTGCTTCCTCATTTTCAATAACGTTATTAGAATTGGCAATAAGCATATGGTTCTGGTAAAAGTTTACCTGTCCGTATTGTTGCGTAACAAGCATATTACCATGAGGTGTATCTTTTGAATAAAGCAATTCCTGATTGATGTATAATAATTGTTTAGCCAGATTATCTATATGAAAAGGATAGACAAGTAAAACCAGTAAAATTATAATACTGGTCCGGCTTATCCAGAAAATTGATTTTACAGTTTTGAATGATATGATTATCGAAATAAGCTGGGTAATAACGAAAGTTGTTAAAAGGATCTGGAATGAATCCATAAAAAAAACAAGTACAAAGCTAACAATACCCCCGCCGATGATACTTCCAAAAGATTCAACAGCATAACCTTTACCGGTAAGATTTTTATCTTGTGAAAAAGAAAGGTTGGAAACCACAATGGGAAATGTCATGCCAGAAATCAGGCAAAAAGGAAGAAGTAGTACAAGCGAACTCCACCAAACCTGCCAGAGACCGATTTCCACGCCAGGAATGAATATGTGGTTTTTAAGCAAATAAATAAGAAAAGTCAATAGTATGGGTAACAAAGACAATATGAGAATAATCCTGGATAGAAAGGATTTCGGATCAAATCTTTGAGATATATTCTTTCCCATGTAAGCTCCTGTTGCAGTAAGCAACATCCAATTGAAAAGTACTACACCCAGAACCAGCTCATTTCCGTTAAAAACGGCCACCATCTCTCGTAAAATAACAATCTGAAATGAAATACTAATAAAACCCAACAGGAAAAGAGTGAAGTAATGTTTAGTGGCATTATCAGTAGCAGTGGCAGTAATAACTGTCTTCTCCTTCTCATCAGCCTTTCCCTTTCCCTTAAACATACCTGCAAAATACTTCAAATGCCATGAAAAATGAAACACCGAAATAAAAAACATCCCTATTCCAAAATCCACATGCAATTGCATGATCAGGTCATAAGCCGGAAGGGTTAATTTATAATTTACCTGTAAAACAAGTAGTATGCCCAGTATCCCTGTAACCAGGAAAGTAATTAACAATAATACATTCCAAATTCTGCGATGATTACGGACTGACAGAATCTCAAGCCGTGAAGAAATAAATGAAACTGCATATGCAAGGATGACAAATGTGCCAATAGGTATAAGTGCGTAGGTATTTCCCATGCTTACTATTTCTCAAAATCCTTTTCACTAAAAACAATGGCTTCATATGTATAAATATCCGCCTCCTTCCAGCCATCCCATCCCAGGCGTGCCTTATCACGTGAGCAGTGTCCCAGGAATTCTTCTTTTGTCCAACCGGTTTCCGTGGCTACCTGCGGTAAAAAGGTGCCGCCAGCCATGCCTTTTTTAATATAAATACCGTGTTTGCCCAGTTCAATCTCGTCAATGGAGTCAATCTTTTTTAAAGGTGTGAGTACTGAAATTTCAATTTCCAGGTCGTCTATCTCATTTTTTGTAACAGTTGAAAACCGGTAGTCACGAGTGGCTGCAGAAATTGCCATCTCCTGTACTACCTGGTAAAGTGAAATATCAGGCTCAAAACGACCAATACATCCCCGGAGATTTCCATCCTTATGAAGTGTTACAAAAGCTCCGCAATGCTCGTGAAGATTCTCAGAAAAATCCTCTGATTTAAGTTTAGGAGTCTTATCATTTATAATATATTCCTTAATTGTATTACGGGCTAACTCCAATAGTTGCTTTTTCTCCTCGTC
Source organism: Bacteroidales bacterium (assembly GCA_016926235.1). Next base: position 37,848 of record JAFGOZ010000378.1, read on the forward strand.
TGTAAGGGTATAGGTGTCACTATTATCGTTGTCCTCCGGTTTTACACTTTCTGTCCCGGCCTTTTTTGTTGCTTCGTTATCTGTTTCAACCGGTACGACTACAATTGCATTATATCCAACAACTCTGTCGTGGTCGCCATACGGACTGTCGCCTGAATTCTTATATTGCACCAGTTTATAATCTACATCCATTCCTTCTGTAATGTACATAAGGGTGAGTACAGAGGTCCAGCCACAACAACTTGTAGCCAAATCGGCTATTCCACTCCGGTCATTCTTATCAATAGTCGATAGTAACTCTTCAGGATCATTGGTACAAATGGCTTCAGCAGTAGCTTTATCTGTCTTGCATGCATCATCGTAAGGAGGATAGTGTGAAAAATCAGTGCTGATAACAAACAGGTTTTCCTCAGTAAAATAAGGTTTTAACGCCTTTGCTATCTTTTTGGACATTTCCTTATTTTGTGAGCCTATAATAATTGGAACAATCTGAAAATCCTTTTTCAGGATATATTGTAAAAAGGGTAGCTGCACTTCCAGACTATGCTCAAACATATGCACATCCTTATAAAAATTGAAAAAATCATATTCATCGATCAATTGTTGAGCCAGTTCACGATTCACTTTTACGGTTCCAAGAGGTGTTTCGTAATTTCCCACAGAATAAATAGATGCCCCGGTAAACGAAGCCCTGTGACTTGATCCTATGAGAAAAATAGTTTTATATTGCTTCTCCTTATCAAGCTGATTATAAGCTGATGCTGCCACACCACCCGAAAACACATATCCTGCATGAGGCGAGATAACGGCCATCACATCTTTACATTGTGGTTTTTCAGCTTTTGCAAACATAGATTTCAGATCACTATTCAGTTCTGAAGAGGTACCGGGATAAAAACGTCCGGCCACTGCAGGCCTTCTGTTTACAAGTACTGTATCTGATGCATCATTTGTGTTGTCCATGCTTTTGGTATTTTGTGAATTGCAACAGGTAAAAATGAATAAAAAACAACTTAATAAAGCCGCTTTTATCAAACTGTTCATGGTGCTGGTTTTGGGTAATAAAATTAATACAAAATTAGGTTACATACTTGAAAAATAGGAATTATTTGGCTGTTAGTTATTAGCTATTGGCTATTGGTCAAACAAAAAGCAAAAGCAAATTGAATTTAAAAAATAATTCATTAAATATATTATATTTGAAAAATGCTATACGCTTACCGCTAAAAGCTAAAAGCTAAAAGCTAAGAGCTAATAGCTAATAGCAAAAGCCATCTGATTACATTCAAATATTGGAATGAAGAAAATTTTATTGATTTGTATTTTCATATTTATTGCAATCTTTCAAACGAAAGCACAGGATAGCTGCCTGATTATCTCAAAACCCAGCCATACCGAATTTCACAATTTTAGTGGCGACAACCAGTTTGGAAAACCCGGACAGTACCTCATTAATCCGATAAAAGTAAACGTATCTGATAAAGAAAAGCGACCAGCAGCAGGTGTTACTGTATATTTTACTTTCGTATCTGTTCCTAATGGCGCTAAAAATCAAGAGATATACAATAAGGAAGTAGTTACCAACAAGGCAGGCCTGGCCTATACATTCATTAAGCCGGGATCAAAACCCGGAGACTACTACGTACAGGCAAAGATAAAAGAGAATTGCCTTGAGAATGACTGCCTTTTCAGGATTACAGCCCGTGAACCCAATTGGGTCTTTCTTTTAATCATTGGATTATTGGGAGGATTAGGCCTGTTCCTTTACGGCATGCATATAATGAGTAATGGTATGCAAAAATCAGCAGGTGAAAAAATGCGGGCTATATTAAGTTCTCTTACACGTAATCGTTTTGTCGGTGTAGGTGTGGGGACATTTGTTACTGTATTAATACAAAGCAGCAGTGCAACTACAGTTATGTTGGTTGGCTTTGTTAACTCAAAATTGATAACCTTTACGCAAACACTTGGCGTAATTCTTGGGGCTTCTATCGGAACTACCATTACAGCGCAGGTGATTGCATTTAAACTTACCGACTATGCCCTCCTTTTTATTGCGCTTGGATTCCTGTTTTATATTATAAGCAATAAGGAAAAAATCAAACATATTGGTGAAGCAATACTGGGTTTTGGTATCCTGTTTTACGGAATGCATATTATGTCCACTGCCATGTACCCGCTTCGTAACTATGAGCCATTTTTAAACTTATTGATCCGATTGGAAGATCCTGTTATTGGCATACTGATTGGGATAGGCTTTACAGCTCTTATACAAAGTAGTGGTGCATTTATTGGCATTATGGTAGTACTTGCATCACAGGGTTTTTTATCACTGGAAAGCGCTATTCCTCTGGTATTAGGATCAAATATAGGAACATCTATCACAGCCATACTCGCCAGTCTAAATGCCAGCACCGATGCAAAAAAGGTAGCACTGGCCCATACCCTGTTTAAGTTTATTGGCGTTCTACTTGTTATCTGGTGGCTCCCAGGATTTGGAGAGTTTGTTACCTGGATATCACCAAAAAGTTCAGCCATAAACAGTATTGAAATGACCCAGGAAGAACTTCCCCGGCAAATTGCCAATGCACATACACTATTTAATGTTGCATTAACACTTATTTTACTTCCATTTACAGGATTTTTTGGAAAACTCATTGATAAAATTATAAGACCTAAGAAAAAAGCTGTTCCTATTGAGTCACGATTAAAATACCTGAACAATGCGTACTTTCCTACACCTGTACTTGCTTTAAACATGGCAAAACAGGAAATTATGGAGATGAGTAAAACAGTGGTAGAGATGTTGCATCAAATTGTACCTGCATTTCTTGAGAAGGACAATAACCTGATAAAAAAGATTGAAGAAAATGAAGAAAATGTTGATTATGTTGTTGAAAACATTAAAAATTATCTGATAAATATTACCCGGAACAATGTTAATAAGGAACGTGTGAATGAAGCCTTTCAAATGATATATACCGTGAAGGAACTAGAACAGATTGCTGATGTAATTTCAACCAATATGCTAAAGCATGCAATAGAATGGGCTGGTGAAACCTTTGATTTTTCGGAAGAGGGTAAAAAGGAGATCAGGGAATTTCATACACTTACAATCCAGCAATTGCAAAATGCCATCGAAGTGTTTATGGAGTTAAACCTCCATAAAGCCCTTACAGTAAAAGACAAACACAAAGCCTATCGAAAAAAAGCAGATGAACTGGAGTTATTGCACTACGAAAGGCTACGGAAAAATGTACCTGAAAGCATTGAAAGCAGTAAATACCATATAGAACTAATCAATATGTTAAAAATTATTATTCGCCATTCCTCAAACATTTGCAGGATTATACTCGACAGGGCCGGTCAGGAGTCGACTGAATAATTGATTAAACTGCTATAATCGAATAATATAGAGGAACTCAAATAAATTCATGTCTAACCTTTTGGAACTTCATAACAATTAATTACCCCTGAAAGCAATTAATTAATTATTTTTGCATCTGATCAATCGATATATGGAAAAGACATTATTTATTATTATTGTTGCTATCATTATATTCGAGTTTTTGCTTGAACGCTTTTTGAATTATCTGAATTCACGAAAATGGAGTAACACCCTGCCTAAGGAGTTGGAAGGAATTTATGACCCGGAAGAATATAAAAAATCCCAGGATTACAAAAAGGATAATGATAAGCTTTCATTTATATCCAGTGCCATTAGCGTTACTGCTATAATACTTATGCTTTTCTTAAGCGGGTTTGCTTTTGTAGATGAAATTTCACGTGAAATTACATCAAATACTATTCTCATTACGCTTCTGTTTTTTGGAATACTGATGTTTACTTCTGATTTAATAGGTACGCCTTTTGCACTTTACGACACCTTCGTAATTGAAGAAAAGTATGGTTTTAATAAAATGACGAAAAGGACATTCTTCCTGGACAAAATCAAAGGTTGGCTTCTCACTGGAATTATTGGAGGTGGGTTATTAGCCCTGGTTGTATACTTTTATATGCTGACAAAGGAAATGTTCTGGATATATACCTGGTTACTCATAACTGTTTTCATGATCTTTATGAATATGTTTTATTCCAGTCTTATCGTCCCTCTGTTTAACAAGCAAACCCCTCTTGAAGAAGGTGACCTACGGAATGAAATTGAAAAATTCTGCCAAAAAGTAGGTTTTAAGTTAGACAATGTCTATGTAATTGATGGCTCCAAGAGATCTACAAAAGCTAATGCATATTTTAGCGGATTAGGACCAAAAAAAAGGATTGTATTATATGACACCCTCATTAACGATCTTACAAAAGAGGAAATTGTTGCCGTACTTGCTCATGAAATAGGACATTACAAAAGGAAACACACTCTTTGGGGTATAAGCATCTCGATAATCCAGACTGGTCTGACTTTATACATTCTATCCCTTCTTATTGAAAATCCACTACTCAGTTCTGCACTGGGAGCAAAACAAACCAGCTTTCATTTGGGTTTAATCACTTTTGGGATACTTTATAGCCCTATTTCTACATTACTTGGACTAGGCTTAAACATGGTATCCCGAAAAAATGAATATGAGGCAGACAGGTATGCAAATACTTATTACAAAGGGGAAAAGCTTATAAGTGCGCTCAAAAAACTTTCAAAGAAGAGCCTTAGCAACCTGACACCACATCCCTTGTATGTATTTTTCCATTATTCCCACCCGACACTGTTACAAAGGATTCAGAAAATTAGAAGTAACAGCAGTGAGAAGGCGAGATAATAGAAGAGCACAGTAGCAGTAGCAGTAGCAGTAGCAGTAGCAGTAGCAGTAGCAGTAGCAGTAGCAGTAGCGGTAGCAGTAGCATCTCCTGGCTCCTGAATTCTGACTCCTTAATTCTTGAAAAATCCAAAAAAATGCAAGCCTTCCATACATACGAAAACACTCAAATATACTACGAAACTCACGGAGAAGGCCCTGAAGTAATTATCTTTCTTCATGGCTTTGCCTGCTCTCATCTGAACTGGTACCTGATGAAAGATCATTTTGATCCTAAAAAATACACCATTTACCTTGTTGATTTAAAAGGTTTTGGCAACTCATCCAAACCCAGGGACATAAAGTATGGTATCAAAGATATGGCTTTTATCATGGTTGACCTTATCACACAGCTGAAACTCCAAAATATCATCTTGATCGGCCATTCTCTCGGTGCATCGGTTGCATTGACAACTAAGGTGTTAATTGAATATCCTTTAATTAAAAAACTTATATTGATAGGAGTTCCTGCCTACATTGATTATATTCCCAGGTTTATTAAACGTTTAAGGACTCCCTTGATTAACAGGCTTTTCATGCTAATAATCTATTTGTTGCCTAATGCAATAAAAACTGCATTAAGCCGCATTTACTTTAATCCTGGAAGAATAACCAATGAGATTATCGGGTTTTATACCCCCTATTATAAAAAACCTGCAATGGCTCACACATATATACAAGTGGCCCGCAGGGCAATTCCTGATGACTACGAAATAATTAAAAGCAAATATCCCTCAATTGACATACCTGTCCTGTTAATATGGGGCACTGATGATAATGTAGTTTCAAAACGCAACGGGTTCAGGCTCGTTGAAGACATACCGGATTGCAGGCTTGAATTTATAAAGGATTGCGGGCACAACACAATGGAAGAATGTCCTGTGGAAACCTCCAATTTAATACTTAACTTTATAGCAGAAAATAGCCTCTAGTGGCTCGATTTTATTACTTGTTTTGCGCTTTTAATATTTGCAGGGTATGAAAACAAGAATGACAAAACGGGAATTCCTGAAATGCAGCATATGTGGTCTTGCAGGAATAAGTATATTGAGCTCAAAATCTATTGCAAAGAACCTGCCAATTATCAAAGCTCAGGCTTCTTCATACGATGGTCCTTCAAAATTCAGCAAACAATCCTATTTTGCAACAGAAACCCCACGGGGAATGATGTGCCAGCTTTGTCCCAATGAGTGTGTTATAAAGACCGGAGATATGGGTGATTGTAACAACCGAAAAAACTATGATGGAAAACTATACTCCATCGCATATGGCAATCCTTGTGCTGTACATGTTGATCCCATTGAGAAGAAACCACTGTACCATTTTTATCCAGGCTCACAGGCATACAGCATAGCAACGGCGGGTTGCAACCTTGCTTGTCTTAACTGTCAGAACTGGACCATATCCCAGGTAAGTCCGGATGAAACCGTGAATGAAGACCTGATGCCCGAAAAGGTAGTAAGCCAGTGCCAGACCATGAAATGTAAAAGCATAGCTTATACATACTCCGAACCTATTACATTTTATGAATACACTTTTGATACGGCAACTATTGCAAAAGAAAAAGGAATAAAAAACGTGCTGGTCTCTGCGGGATATATAAATGAAAAACCGTTACGGAAACTTTGTTCTGTTATTGATGCAGCCAATATTGACCTGAAATCATTCTCGAATGATATTTACATAAAATTAAACGGAGGCACTCTGGAACCTGTTAAAAACACATTGAAAATAATGGCTGAAGAAGGTGTATGGCTGGAAATAACCAACCTTGTGGTACCCAGTTGGACCGACGATATGGACATGATAAAACGAATGTGTGCCTGGTTAGTCGAAAGCGGATTGGATAAATACCCGCTCCATTTCAGCCGCTTTCATCCCATGTATAAGCTTACCCAACTTCCCTCCACTCCGGCTGCCACGCTTGAACAAGCCCGTAAAATTGCCCTTGCTGAAGGAATAAAATACGTTTATATAGGTAATGTTCCCGGAGCGGATGCCAGCAATACCATTTGTCCCAAATGCAAACAAATAGTGGTAGAACGAAAGGGATATAAAATAAACCTGGCCAACCTGCAAGATGGAAAATGCAAATTTTGTGGAACTGCAATTACCGGGGTTTGGAAATAACAAGTCGTATAAAACATCAAAAATTCTTACTCATAATACTATTTCAGGCAAGAGCCACAAAGATTTTCGCCAAGCACGCAAAAAAATCTTCGCGAACTTTGCGTTTTTAATTTGTGTTCTACTATATAACTTAAATCTATTTCAAAAATTCCCTTATTTTTTGGGAAAAATCATTATGCTCATTAAATATCATTCTGTTATTCCGTTGCAGGCATTTATTGAGCAATAAATAAGGATCCCAGGTGCAACGGTCTTCTATGTCCATTATTTTCCATGGGCTTTGCCCATAGGAGATGCTTTCGCCCCGGGTTAAAATAACCGAAGGTTATTACGACGCAAGTACGAACATAATCAGGGCAAATATATAACCTGCGTCGGAAAGCAGAGATACAAGTTATATCCATTAATGTTTGATTCAGCAAATCACGAGGACTTTGCGTGAGATATACTTTATGAAAATTACATATTAGCCCCTTTGGATTATAGATTTCAATTTCCTCTTAAGAGTAAAAGATCACCTTTTGAATCAGGATTTACTGTATTCATTAAAATCAATGCTTTATTATCTGCTCCGGGTACTAATGAAATTATGCTTTCAAAGCTGCCATTGCCAAACACCTTCCTGGATATTAAATTACCTGATGGCCCGACCAACATTATCATTCCATCATTCGATGCGCTTCCTCCCAGCAAAATGTTCTGGTTGGGAAATACGGTTATCGAAAGGCCTTTATCCGGGCCACCATTATCAAATGATTTCTCCCAGGCCATTTTACCTGTTGCATCGTATTTTGCAACCCATGTATCTTGTCCCAGGCTTCCTGCCAGGTACATATTACCGCTGGCATCAACAGTTACAGCATTGGCCGTTTTCCCGGCAGCAAGCCATGATTCCCATTTTATATACCCATCATTATCCAAAATAAATACCCAGCTTCCTCCGGCAATATAAATATTGTCGCTCTGTCCTGTGCAAATATCACTGATCACTCCTTTGGAAGTATATTCGCGACTCCATAGTTTTTTCCCGTCAGCACGCAGTTTATAGAGTAAATAATGCATTTCATTCAATGTATCCTGGTTATAACCGCCAACAATAATCTCATTCCTTGAATTTATGGCAACCGCATTTGCCTGTGTAGGCCCTAAACTGCGGTTCCAGATACGCTTTCCATCCGAACTTAATTTGAATAACCAGGCTTGTCTTTGAGTAAAATCATCTGTCAGGCTTGTATATCCTGCAACCAGAATATTTCCCTGGTTATCAACTGCTACATCCAGTGCAGCATCGTTACCAACGTCCCCAACATTATTGTTCCACAGCATTTTAGCTGAAGCATCCAGTTTCAATATCCATGCATCGCTTGCCAGGTTATCATCCTGACCCGTTGTACCAGCTATAACAAGAGTATTGCCACCACCGGGAGCTATTCCTCCCGGATGATCATCTTTGCCCTGATTGTCGTATGCTTTTATCCAGTCAAGACCCACAGGTTTATTGGTACAACTTGTTTCAAATGTTTTTCCCAGCGAAAGCGCTTTCAGGTTAAAAATATCAATGTATTCCCTTCCTTCAGGATAACGTCTCAAAAAGTCGGTATAAGATTCATAAGAATTCAATGACTTTGCCTTGGCATAATAAAGCAACATCTGCCCATGCTTTGCCTCCAGCAATTGGGATGCTTCAGGATATTTGGATATGAACTCATCATACGATTCGATGGTATTTCGCATTTTTGCCTGATTGTAAGCCATCTGATCACGAAGGGTTATAGCTTCTTTTTTGTTAAGGGATTCCGGATACCTGGCTATAAAATCATTCAAAGCCTGAATGGAATTGGCTTTTTTTGCTTCCTCAAATGATAGTTGGTCGATCAGTTCTTTTGCACGTTTTACCTGGGCAGCGTCAGGATAGGTTGACATAAACTTTTTTAAGGCATCTGTTGTACCAATTTTTTCAGCTTTTCTGAATTCCAGGTAGTTTCTTATATGCACTACATTGTCATAATATTTATAGTCTTTGTAGTTCGCAATGATCTCATTAATCAGGTCCATATCATTCTTTTCCCTGATCTGCATTATTAATTTTTCTTCTACTGCTTTATTTTCCCGTTCCATTTTTTTCTGAACAGGCAAAGGTACAGGTGGCTGATCTGTAGCATTAAAATATTCCGTCAGGATTTCTGAATCTTCTGTTGACAAATTGCCTTTATTCTTCATAGCTACACTCATATACTTGTAAGCCATAAGATAGTTTTTCGCCGGATTCTTTTCGTTAAAATATGCCAGTGCAAGCCCAAAGTTTGCAGCACAATTTGCAGAATTCTCCGATACAATTTTTGAAAATGTCTCGGTGGCTTTGTCGTACTCCATTTTCTCAAGGTTCTTATATCCCTTTTTTACCTGTTGTCCAATTGCAAAAGTTGCAGATAGAAGGGTGATTGTAAGTATATATATAATTTTACTCATGACTGTGCGTTTTCGGGTTTTTACTTTTTAATTAATTTGAATTCAACACGGCGATTTTGTGCTCTCCCCTCTTCCGTTTCATTGGTATCGATGGGTTTCGACTCGCCATATCCCATAGCTGTGAGAGAAGAAGGATTAACTCCTTTGGATGTAAGGTAGTTAACCACAGCGCCGGCTCTTCCTTGCGAAAGGGTTTGATTAGAAGCATCCGATCCTTTATTGTCTGTGTGCCCGGATATCTCAATCATCTTTATCTGGTTTTCCATCATAAACGCTGCAACCTTATCAAGTTCAATGAAAGATTCGGGCAATAGGTTTGTTTTACCAAACTCAAAAAAGATATTCTTTAAAACAATGGCTGATCCCTCTTCAATGTTTTTCAATCCGTCAAGAAATTCATCCTTTTCTATTACCGGCTGTTTAAACTCGATCGAGCCGCTTACCTTACATAAATTTTTATCCGTAACCGTGTAGGTATACTTTCCGGCCGGCAGGTTCATAAGCTGGGCTGTTTTTGCTCCATTAGACCATGTAATATCATAAGGTGGAGCACCCCCTGTTATAGCTATCCGTATTTTACCATCATTCACAATTTTTTTCACTTTCCCTGTTATTGGGTCTCTACCACCTGTGTAACTGGTATCAACAAAAACTGCCTCAAGGTTTTGTGCTACACAGGGACAATCCACACAGGCATCAAGAGCAACCACATGTATGTCATCGATGTAATAGTAGGCTTGTTTTTTATCTCCAAGTCCGGGATTACGGTCTATAGCAATATAATTAGTATTCTCATAGTTTTTAAAATTACCGATTATCATAAAAGTTTCACCCCCTTTGGAAGTGTATATTTCACACACTTCCTGCCAATAATCTATATTATCTAAAATATCTCCTTCAGGGTTATGTATCTGAGGTGTAAAACCTAAGGAAACCTTACTGCTATTGATTGTTTTTTTATCTGTAAAATAAACACCCATCTGATCGCATGCAAAGTTTGAAAATGAAGCCAGTTTAAACGAGTATCGCACACAATATTTCTTTCCGGCCTTAAGAGGTTCTCTTAGCTCACCCGTAAGGTACTCCCTGTATTCGGGATCCCATCCTGATGAATAGAAACCTGCATAGGCATTTCCGCTTTTGGGTTCACTGCTTCCGGCAAAGTTTCTTGGGACTCCCGCTTCTCCTTTTCCACAACGATTAAAGTAATCCGGTGCTGCCAGCGTTGGATAGCCCCAGTTGGGAATCATGGTGTGTGATCCATCCTGAGGGGCATAAGTTGTTGGACACACAACATACGTTTCAAAATCAGGGTTTAAAAGCAGATTGGCAGATTGACCAAGTAAAGGGTATGAACCCGTCAATACCACAATCAAAATAAAAATAATGATTGATTGATAATTACTAAGGTTTTTTCTTATCATAGGTTTAGGGTTTTGACTTTAATCCTTAAATTTAAGAAAAGATGCGGGATGATGGGTCAAAATTGGGAAGAAAAATGAAAAATGAAGTGAAATTGCCGGATGAATGGCGAAAGACGAGAGAAAAAGGACGCAGAAATGCAAATAATGCATCTGGATGGAATGTATCACCTCCTCTGTCCGCCTTGCGGACATCTCTCCGCCAGCTGGTGGAAGAACCTAACTGCTACGAAACTTTTTCCTGGTTCCTGATTCAGGGTTGTTTAATTAAGGCTGAAAGTCTTTTAGCAATAGTGCAGGGCAACGCCCTGCATAATCTGAACATATTGCTTTAAGCCCTGAAAGGGCGTAAGCTTGGGCCCTTTCAGGGCTTAACATCCATATACATATTTCATAGGGCGTTGCCCTATGCTTTTGCTGATGCCCCTTCAGGTAGGGTGTTCAAAACTAAAAATTTTCACTACCCATAAAGTTCTAATTTTGGTTTTAAACCAATTAAATATTAGGACATTATGAA
>JAFGOZ010000379.1 GCA_016926235.1 Bacteroidales bacterium
TTCATAATGTCCTAATATTTAATTGGTTTAAAACCAAAATTAGAACTTTATGGGTAGTGAAAATTTTTAGTTTTGAACACCCTACCCGTAGGGACGGCATATTGGTAAACATTGTGTTAGAAAATGTTTCTAAGTCCCGTTAGGGACAAAATATAATTTACTCGTTTAGTAATGTACGAATATAATGATTCACTTAATATTTATCCGTTCTGAAGGGTGAAGCAGGCAGACCTTCCTTATTGTAAAGATTTGCTCCTTCGGGATTATCGGCCCAGGCATAACGTACTGCCGCAGGTTTCTTAACATTTTCGTTCCATATAACAACCCTCTCATCTGCAATTTTCGCTTTAGCCCATACAAACTTACCGTCCTCCCCGGCAATAGCAAAACCCTTGAGTTCATCGCCTTCTTTAATTATAAGACCTGCACCTATTTCAGTGAATGACAATATTACACTATCTCCTTCTACCTTCATACTTTGATATAAGGGACCTGACGATACAACATCCTCATGATATGCAACTTTTTCAGCAGCTAGCACTAACCTTTTTGCTACGTCTTTTTTATTTAGAGGATGAATATCGTTCCATTCCCCCAGGTCAATCGCCACAACCATTGCTGTATGAGGTAATTCAAGTGCCTGTAACTGGGCTTCACGTGTTAGCGCCCATTCGCTCTCCGTTGGATAATTATAGCTCTGCATATAATTATGAAGCTGAACAAACAGGAAAGGTAAATCTTCCTTTTTCCAGCCGGCTCTCCAATTTTGAATTAATGCCGGAAATAATTTTGCATATTCTTTTGGCTTTGAAGTATTGGATTCACCCTGGTACCATAAAATACCCTTAACAGAATAATTGGTCATAGGTGAAATCATCCCATTAAAAAGACCAGTAGGCTTCCATCTGATAAAGGTCTGTCCTTGCAATGGCTCCATCTTTGCACCTAAACGATAAGACCACTCTCCTGTTAAATCAATTGTATAACCATCAATTATTAGTTCATATGGTTTGTCAGGAACAAATCCTCCCCTCCCACTATTACTGATTAATCGTATAACAATTGAATTTCCCCCGGCCTGTAAAACATTTTCAGGTATATTATATCTTCTTGGGGGATACTGATAGCCTACAGATCCGACAAAAACACCATTAACGAACACAGAATCAGCATCTACAATACGACCAAGGTTCAGAATTGCAGGTTTTCCTTCTGCATTTTCAGGAAGGCTTATATCCTTTCTGAACCAAAACACGCCATTTAGCGTTCCTGAATCACCATCTGCCCAATAACCAGGAACTTCCATAACTGACCAGTCTGATATATCTAACTCCGGATTATAATAAGGCATTTCAGAATTCTTGTAACCTTCATCTTCTGCATTCATTTTGGCATACCATTCACTAATACGTTTACTATCTTCTGCCCTGATCTGATTCACAAAGGCAGTATCTTTATACTTTTGTGCTTCCTCGTAATATTTGGGAAATCCCTTTAACGCATTTTCGCTCATCCATGCCTGAACAGGGGAACCTCCTACACTGGAACGAATGATCCCAACAGGAACCTGATACTTCCTGTATAATTCGTCAGCAAAGAAATATGCAATTGCTGAAACTTTTAATATGTTATCCTGACTTATACTTTCCCACATCCCATTCGGATAGTCCGATTGTGGTTCGTCAAAATTACAGACTGTTGGTACAGCAAAATATCGTATCTTATCATTACCCGCTTTTTTAATATCTTCTTCGTAAAGAGGACTTACCCTTTGCATATTAATATCCATCTGCGATTGACCGGAACATACCCATACATCACCAATCAGAATATCTGTAAAAACAATAGTATCACTTGCTGTAATGGTCAAATCATATGGCCCTCCGACTTGCAAGTCTGATAAAACTACATACCATTCACCATTCTTATCTGCTGTTGTATAATAGGCCGAATCTAAAAAGCTGACCTTTATACTTTCTCCCTCAGAAGCCCATCCCCATAATCTAACTTCACTATCTCTTTGTAAAACCATACCGTTACTAATCAATCGTGGAAGTTTTAACTGACCGAAGGATTGAACCATAAAAAATGAAAAAATGAAAACAAAACTGATATAATTGTATTTCCTTACCATGTATTATTTTTTTATTCCCTGATAAAAGCCGGGGCCTTGAAATATTCGACCAAATCGATATTTACCAAAGGTAAAACAGGTCCCGGCTTTAGGGATTATTTAACTATTAATTTCGTCACTCCGAATGTTTTTTTATTTCTTACTACTATAAAATACATCCCCGTACCAAGATTGAGATCAATGTCTGCGTAATAATCTGGAATTAGTGGTTGTTTCATAAGCATAATTCTGCCATCCGAACTCAATACTGTCACTTCATTGATTCTATCATCCCAGTATACTTGTATTCTATTTGTTGCAGGATTAGGAAAAACCATAACAGATTGATTCTTAAGGTAAATGTTTTTAATATTGACAGGCTCATCAGGACAATTCGTTGCTGTATCTCCCATATCTGTTGGCTGGTTTCCCGTATTTGTAAGATAAATTTTATCCAGTTTGGCACCATCCTCTCTATAACATATTGTTAATGTATGAAATCCTGTGTCCAGTTCATACTGGAGAACACCTATATCATCATGCACATCATCCCATCCCCATTCACTGCCAACAGACGCAGCAATACCGTTCCATCTTGACCAGGTTCCAGTATCAACTTTTACCCAGTATGAATCGTCATCATAAGTAGGTGTAATGGCTCTGCCCCAAACCTTGTATGATCCCTGTTCTATAACGTAAAAATTAAATACTGCATGATCACTTGTATCAGCAGATGCAGCATTCAGGCTTTGTACTCCTGCCGGAACCGTTATATATTCACCCTGTGAAGCCAAAGCATCTTTTAGTATATTCCAGTGCGATCCTACCCTGACACATTCAGCTTCTAACCATATGTGGTTAGTGTACGGGCTGATTACCGATATTGTTATACTGTCATAATGCCTTGCACCATCATTATCAGTAACCGTTAATACAAACCTGCTTTCACCTACCTCGACTTCAACCTCAGGGTCAGCTTCGGATGCTATCTGTACTCCATTTAACGACCAGGAAAAGTTTGCTATTTCACCATCCGGATCATAACTTCCGCTTCCACTAAGTATAAAAACCTCTGTGGAATTACCATCAATATCAGTCAATACAGTATCATTACCAGCATTAGCAAAAGGAGCAATGTTTCCATATTTCCCGGCATTTTCAGTGCAATTAATAAATGTGGTAATACTGCTGGCATCAACAGTTGCATTAAAAACGCCTCCTGTAATTGATATTCCACCATCATTCGTAACGGTTTTTGTTGCCGAACTAGAATATTTTGTTAAAGTATCTGTACTTCCATTTTGAATTGTAAATCCCAGGTCAACACTGGTTGAATTCTTATTTATAACCACTATTGCCAGGGTTGTATCTGTTTTATATGCAGTAACATCTACATTGGGAGCCGAGGCCACAACAGCATCCACTCTTACCGCACCAGGTCGTATAAATTTTGAGAATTGAGACATTACATAACCCTTTTGAGTGATATTGCCTTCATCATTAATAAAACTATAAAATCTTCTTATATACCACCATGTATATGCATTAAAATTGGCCTTCATACAATCATTGATCTCCGTACCCATATCCAGGGCCAATGACCAGGTATTTTGTGCCACGCTATCGCTGCCTGTCAGGTGTTCAGTCATCCATACTTCCTTACCCTTTGAACGGGCAAGTGGGTAATCAACCAATCCGCCACCATAAATATGGCCTCCTATTATGTCAAGATGTGAGTTAGCTGTGGAGTCATTAAGAATATTGTCTGAATATGAGTGTTTGAAATTAAATGATTCAGGCGCCATGACCCGTGTATCCATATCCTGGGCATAATCCCTAACAAAGTTGTATATTTCAGTGGCTGTCCAATCCGCCCAACTTTCACCAATATCAGGCTCATTTTGAACAGAAATGGCATATAGGGATATACCGCTATCTGCCATGAATTTATTGTACTGATTCAAGTGTTCCACATATTTATCATAAAAATCAGGTAGGAGCCTCACCCCTGAATATACCGTATCACGCATATAAACAGGAGGATTCCATGGTGAAGCAAACACAGTAGCCCCTTTACTTACTGCATACTTTGCCATAGGTAATTCACGATAAAAGTTATTTGAATCAGGATCTATCCTTAACCTGAGCATAGAAAGACCTATTTTACCCGGATCATTACCGAAAGCCTTTTCACACATATCTTCGGTAAGCTCAGTACCTGTCCATGCAGGAATTTGTATTCCTCCAAAACCCTTAATCAATTGGTATTCCGTATTCATATCAATAGTCACTGTTTGAGCTAAACTATATTCATTTATACCAAATACAATTAAACTCATTCCAATAATTACATTCTGTAATCTTTTCATAGAATTGTTATTTTTATTAATTATTATTGTTTTTCTATTTTCATGATTTTTCCCCCATTGGGTGTTTCTACTTTAAGGATATAGATCATCGGAGGCAAAGTTTTACCCACAATATAATATCTTTTGTTAATAATTCCACCTTCAACCTCTTTCCCTGATAAATCATAAATGGCATAATAACCTTTACCTGTCAAAATATCTATATTTATTCCATGATTAAATGGATTTGGATAAACATACAAGCAGTTATCCTCTAAACGCTCCTTTTCAATATTGCCAAAGAATGATTCGTCAGGAATAAAACGGAAAGTATGCAAATAGAAAGCGTTTTCGTTTTTTGGGAATCGAAGGTAAACATCATGCTGGCCAGATATTCCGGATATTTCAGAACCAAAGGCCTGAAAAGTATCTTCGCTCCCGGTGGCTTTTATCGGAATTGAAGCAATTTTTGAACCTTCATGTTCAAGGTCGTCAAGCCAGATTTCCAATATTCCACCTGCGATTGAAGAGGCAATTACTTCAACCTCTAAAGGTATCTTCTCCCCTTTACCAAGTTCAACACCGCCCAGCATTAGCCAGCCTCCATTATCGGTACTGTTAGTTACAACATTCCCGACAGGTTTGGTTGTGGTTTCAACCCCAAAATAATTATTATATCCCGCAACGGGCAATGCCGAGAAACCATCTCTATAAAAGAACAAGTCAAAATCGGCTTTAATTCCCTGTGCAAAAAGTCCGTGGGAATTTCCCACCCATGAATTAAAATCAGGCTGGGCCTTATCCAGATCAGCAACATTTATTCCAGCCCCAACCTGGTTCCATACAAGGCCATTTATGCTGCAGTAGCCGTAAAGATTGTGTCCTCTTCTTTCAAGTTTGAGCCAAACTGTATTTCCAAGTTCATTATCAGTTTCGTAGGTTGTACTGCCAAAGTTGAAAATGATTTTCTTTCCGGATGAATAACCACTATAAAGCCTTATATTAACAGATTCATTGCCATTGCAAAGATATATGCCTGCTGCATGGTTAGCATCGGTGGCATCTACATCCACCCTGGTAACAAGGGTATAATAATGGCCTCCATCCTTATGTAAAATATGGCTTCTTTCTGATCCCGGGTTTATTCGTAGCCACCCGGGCCTGTCTGTAATTGAATAATGAGATGCAGCAACGCTGTTGAGGAAATGCCATGACAAGTCAATGGTTTCTCCATCAAAATAATCGGAACGAGGTAATTTCCATGAAATCCCTGATTTTGGCAATAGGGCTTTCACCTTTGGTAACGAAGTTGGTGCTGATGCTTTGGGCCTTCCATTTTCATCCCATATTATCTGATGCAGTATACCTTGCCGTCCCTGTCCATTCCAATCATCACCGCCAACAGATTCATAGCTGTGAGCAACCGTCCACCAGGTACTGTCATCAAGTTGAAATGGCTGAGACATATGGTTTGGGGTCCTTAGTGTTGCATTATTATCGGTTGGTACAGGAAATACACTACCTAATGAATCCCATTGAGTTGAATCAGCAGTAAGATTTTGCGACCTCAGTACCCATTGTCCACCACCAACATTTCCTGCAATAAAATAATAATACCATCCATTTTTCTTGCACATCACCGGTCCCTCTGCCCAACTGTACTTTCCATTGGTATTAACCCAGTCCATATTAATAACATCGCCTGTAAAATGGCCATCGGTTCCAATTTCCTGAATCCTGTTAATATATCGACCTGGTTTAATGAGCATATAAGGTGTGCCATCATCATCAACAAAAACAGAGTTATCATAACCACTTCCTCCTGTTGTTGCTGTGGTATTCATTTTTACAGGAGCTGACCACGGTCCTTCAGGATTGTCAGCTTTACAAAAATACTGACCACCGCCAGCAGTATTTGAAAAATAAATCCAATAGGAATCATAAAAATAAGTGATAGCTCCCTGCCATATACCATAAGACGGATCATCATTTAATAATCCGGACCAGTTTGGTGGAATTACTCTCGAGATTTCTTTCCAGTGTATCAGGTCAGTAGAATGCAAAATCGGAAGATAGGGTGTGAAATGAAAACTGGAACCACAATGATAAAAATCATTGCCTATTTTAAACAATGTCGGATCGGGATGATCACCCGGCAAAACAGGGTTAACATATGTTTTCACAAGCTGATATGCTGAATCGGGATATTCTGAACCACCCGGAAGTGAATCAGTTCCCGGTTCACCGCTATTCAAATTTGAAACTGTATAATAAAGTCCTGATTTTCCAAAAGCAATCTTATCGAGATCCAAACCGTCTTCGCGGGCTCCATATTGGAATATATAGGATGAATCTATTAATTCTACTGTAAACGTTACAGGCAATCCTCCTCCAAGGTATTCCGATAAATTTATCCACTTCCAGGCAAGTATTCCTGCATCTCCTCCTCCGGTCACTATTTCATCAGATACAGAATGACCAATATTCACTATGTTATTAATAATATACCAATCCGTGCCAATAGTAGGTGATTTTTCCCCGAATCCATTCCCGACAAAAAAACTATCATCTCCGTAGTTACCGCTACCTACACGTATTTTTGTATAAAGATCATAAGTGCCGGTATCAGCAAAACTTAAGGTAAATGACAATACTTTATCAAAACTTCCAGGATAAGAAGTGTTAACATAATCTGTTTTTGGTCTTAGAAAAGTCAGATCACCTTCAATAACAATTTCAAAATCAGAACCAGATGTTCCAGTTTCAGCTTCTGCAATAACAGGTTCATCCTGACAATAAATTCGAGTAAAAAATAGATTTAATATTAAAAAGAAGAATACCTCTAATCTCATCATACGCACAATTGATAATTTTGAAATAAATGATAAATAAAAAGAATCAGCGAAAATGAATATATAAGAAAATGCTTAATTACTTATAAAATTGATGCATATTGGTTTGTATTGCATTTCAATTTCATTCACTTGTAACATCCACCTGTCCTTCCTTTAATCCTTCAGATTTTGCGACAAGTGTTATTGTACCTGAATTCCCCTTTGTTGAGCGAATTATTACCAGGGCCAAACCGCTAAAGGCTTTACGGGCTTTTGAAGTGAATGAAACAAAATCGTTAGGATCTCCGTTATCAGTACCAACAATCTCACCAGGACCTTCGATAGTAAACTGTATCAAATTATCAGAAAGAGGAACAGTCATTCCATCCTTATCAATTATCTTCACAGTGATAAATGCCAGATCATTTCCGTCTGCCCTAATTCTACTCCTGTCTGCTACAACCCCTAGTCGGGATGGCTCACCGGTAGTTTTAACCACATCTTCAGCCCATTTTTTACCATTCTTATAAGCTATCACCTTTAACTCACCTGGTTCATATATTACATCATCCCAGCGTAAACGGTATTGATATTGCACCTTTTTCTTTCGCCCTAAAGATTTTCCATTAAGGAACAATTCAGCCTCATCGCCAGAAGTAAAAACATGAACTGGAGTAATCTCACCTAAACGATCAGGCCAATTCCAGTGTGGAAGAATGTGAGCCATAGGCAGATCTGGCCTCCATTGAGATTGATATAGATAGAATCTGTCTTTTCTAAATCCGGCCAGGTCAATAATTCCACTGTAAGAACTTCGACATTCGTAATAAGGTGTTGGTTCTCCCAGATAATCCCATCCTGTCCAGACAAACTCACCTGCTAC
Organism: Bacteroidales bacterium; assembly: GCA_016926235.1. The sequence goes on from JAFGOZ010000379.1 coordinate 8,179, forward strand.
ATAAGGATGTTGTTCAATGGATGCAAACACTTTGTCTGCAGAAGAGCCAAAATCAATAGCATGAAGCTCATACGAACTCACATGATGAATGGAATTGTCTCCTCCTCTGCCATCCCGCACAATATCACTTACCTTTTCGGTTACCGGGAAGAGATAAATACCACGACTGCTAAATGCAGATGCTGTCTCACTACTAAGAATGGTTTTTTCGGGATACTTATCATGAAACGCATCGTATTGTGGTTTAGTACGGATACGATTGGTTCCTTCAAATTCTTCAGACTGGCGTATTCCTTCACCCTGATAATTCAAACTAATAACATCCATAACAGATGAAAATGGCATATCAGGCTTTGCCCAATTCATAGCACTTGTGGTTGGCCGGGTAGTATCCTCTTCTTTAATAATGGTATGCAACTTTGTTGCTAAATTTGCTCCCTCCACATCGGTGTATTGTTCACCAACTTCATTTCCATAGCTCCAAATGATTACTGATGGACAATTACGGTCTCTGCGGATAAGGGCTCTAAGATCTTGCTCATGCCAGTCGGGAAAAATAAGGTGGTAGTCATGAGGTGTCTTTTTCCTTTCCCATATATCAAATGCTTCATCCATTACAAGAAAGCCCATTCGATCGGTTAATTCCAGCAATTCAGGAGCCGGCGGATTATGCGATGTACGTATTGCATTACATCCCATCTCACGCAATATCTCAAGCTGACGCTCTGCTGCAGTTATATTAAATGCTGCACCCAGGGGCCCAAGATCATGATGCTGGTTAACACCTTTGATTTTTACGAGTTCATCGTTAATATATATACCGGAATCAGCATCAAATCGTAATGAACGAATGCCAAAACGTGTCTCGTATTGATCAATTAATTTATTATTTTGCCATATCTTGGTTATTGCAAGATAAAGATTCGGTGTTTGTGAAGGTGGAGGTCCCCATAATAATGGATTATCTAGTATTACAGTTCCTTTTGTCTTTACTTTTTCTCCAGCAGGAATTAAAATATCTGAGGTTGTAATCCTATTCACAGCATGGTTATCCCTGTTCCTGTCTTCATTTAATTTAAAAAATTCTGTAACTGTTTTTACGTTTGCATCTGTTTTGGAGTTATTGTCAATTATTACTTCCATGTCTATTGTAGCAGAGTTTTTTGAAACATTACGGGTTGTAATAAAAGTTCCCCATTGCCCAACATGAACAGGATTGGTTTTTGTGAGCCAGACATTTCGGTATATGCCTCCCCCTGTATACCATCGAGAGGAATGGTTTGGATTGTCTAACCGAATAGCCAGTTGATTTTCAATACCTGGCACAATATACGGAGTAAGATCAACACGCCATGAAGTATATCCATAAGGCCATCCTCCCACCAGATTCCCGTTTAGCCACACCATCGTGTAAGACATAGCTCCTTCAACATCAAGAAAAATACACTTTCCTGAGTCAGAAACCGGAATATCCAGTTTTTTCCTGTACCATGCTACTCCGGGACCGGGCAAACGGCCCATACCTCCTCCAACTTCAGCATCCCAACCCTGAAAAAACGGACATTTTATTGCCCAATCATGTGGCAAATTAACAATCTCCCATGATGTATCATCAAATTCCAATTGTACAAAAGGAAAGTCATTGCCGGGATTTCCATCAGGTCGTATATAAAAATCAGTTGTATCTTTTATAAAATTGTTACCAGTTGGTAAAATCCATGCTTTGAGTGTTGGCTGATTAATTTGAATTTTCTCTGCCTCAGTTGGTATAGCATCGGCTGGCTTATCATCACTGCCATCCTTAACTTCAGGTCGTATATCATAAATGAGGTTATCAGCCATAGCCAGGGAGTCATACTTATAGAATCTCCAGTTTTCGTTGACAGAAATGCATTCACGTGGACTGCTGTCATTTTTTGGTCCGGTACATTGCACAAACAACATCAAAAGAATTAGTAAACAAAAGGAGATGTTTTTGAGAACCATCTTTGATATTAAGAAAAAAGAAAGAAAGAAACTTTTTAAACTCATATCCTCTATTAATATTTAATCATTTAATTCCAGCATTACAACAGATTTTGCCGGCATCTCAACTACAAGCATCCCATCTTTTAACTTAAAACCAGCAAATGAAGATATACTTACTTTCTCTTCCTTATTGAAGTCATTAAAAGCATTTAATTCCTGAGAAGTAATAATCTCTCCAGAAATTTTCTTAATCTGTAAACCCTGAACCTCACATTTTATTCTTTGAGGATTATCCGGATCCATATTCACTATACTTATATGAATTTTTCCTTCTGTATCCATTGATGCAGAAGCATTTAAAGAAGGAATCCTTTCGTTATTACATGCATAATCAACACATGACAAATCTGACGGAAGTAAAGTGGCATCCTGATGTACCCTGTACATTTTAAAGACATAAAAAGTAGGAGTTTTAACCAGGTATTCTCCATTGGTAAGCAATACTGATTGAAGAACATTCACTGTTTGGGCAATATTTGCCATTTTAACCCGATCACAGTGTTTATTAAAAATATTTAGGTATAATCCGGCGGTAACAGCATCACGCAGGGTGTTTTGCTGATAAAGAGCAGATGGATTCAAAGAAGTATCTGCATCAAACCAGTTTCCCCATTCATCAGCTATCAAAGCTATTTCCTTCTCCGGATCGTATTTATCCATTATCCCGCAATGTTCACTCAGATTTGTATCTACAACAAAGGTTTTCTTCATAGTATTAAACCATTCATCTTTATTAAAATCAGTTGCAGAACCCTTTACCGTCCAGTCATGACAAATAGTATAATAATGATAGGAATATCCCCGTACCAGTTTTTTATATTCCTGTGAATTTTTCATAACGGTTTCGGTCCAGTCAAGATCATCGTTAATACCGCCCGACATTATCTTAAACTCCCCTTTACAGAAAGTAGCAAACTGTTTGTACTGATCGGAGTAATATTGTGCAGTCATATTTCCTCCGCAACCCCAACTCTCATTGCCAATACCCCAGTATTTTACATTCCAGGGTTCATCCCTGCCATTTTTGCGCCGTAAATCAGCCATAGGCCCGTCAGTTGAATTGACGTATGATACCCAGTCACGCGCTTCACGAACATTACCGCTGGCGACATTCACTGCCAGATAAGGTTCGGCACCAATGAGCTCACAAAAATCCAAAAACTCGTGAGTTCCATAACTATTATCTTCAACACCGCCCCAGGTAAGATTCACCAATTCAGGTCTCTCATCTTTAGGGCCTATTCCTTCTTTCCAATTATAATCATCAGCAAAACATCCACCAGGCCATCTTACAACCGGCACTTCTATCTCTTTTAATGCCTCAACCACATCAGTTCGGATACCGCGTATGTTAGGTATCGGAGAGTCTTCACCCACCCATATCCCATCATAAATACATCGTCCAAGATGCTCAGTAAAATGCCCATAAATATTTTTATCAATTTTATACTTACCCTGATCAGCATACACTTTAAGAATATTTTCTTTTTGTTGAGAATATACATTTGTGAGAATTATAAAAAACAATACTACAATAGTAATTCTACTCTTTGCCAAACACCTTATCTTATTATAATTAAATTTCATAAAATACTTTTATTTAGAAATTCTGATTCCGTAAATACTTTTGAAGAACATTGACTTATTTGATTATAACCTTAGCGTGCAAATGTCTTTCTCCATCAGATAATCTTACTATATATAATCCGGCAGGTACCTCAAGTTGAATATTGATTGAGGTTTTATTATACACATATTCTTTCATAATTTGCCTGCCAAATAAGTCAAATACCTCCAGTGTGGTTAAATTATACATATTCTCAATAGCAAAACATCCATCATCAGCCGGATTGGGATAAATCCGTAAATATTCCGTTACTACGCTTTCAATCCCAGTTTGTCCGGTAACTGTTATTTCCATCTGGCCGGAAACCTCTGAATTTAATTCTAATGAACCAGCTTTTACTGTTACAATTCCATTGGATACAGCTTTCAGTAATCCATCCTGATCAATTGTAGCTATTTTACTATCACTTACCGTCCAATACACTTTATTTATAGTGGAAGAATCCGGAAATACTTCAGCAAGCATCCGTAATGTACCTCCACGTATAAAAATAGAGGGTAAACCCGATGCGGAGGAAATTTTAATAGAATCATTTGGTTTGAACTCATTTTTCAAATAAGCTCTTAGCCATAGCATTGCAGGGCGTTCCACGCCCAATTCATCTATCAGGTATGCTCCTTGTTCTCCTCTCCACATGGCTGGCCTGAATCCCCACATTGTAATCCCTTTTATGGCAGGATGCTCCCAGAATAATGGAAATAAATTCATGTATCCATGCACTTGCTGCAAATCTGTTAATCCATCAATATCCAGCTCGGTTACATATATAGGTAACCCCGTGCTGGCAAGAGAATCAATATTTCTTAATATGGTTGCATTGGTAGCATCATGTGAGAATCCATGAGCCTGGAAACCAATGGCATCAATCAATGAATCATTATCCTGTAGCAATCGGATTATTTCAAGATATTTATCCGTATTTGAAGTACTATTCATTATTCCATACTCATTGATCATCAACATCGCAGTATCAGGAAAAGTTGCACGAGCCATACGAAAAGCTTCAATTATCCAGTCCCAACCAGTTGTTCCAGCCCCTCCAAGAGCTTTTATATAACCACCATCATCGTTTTGTTCAGGATCATCGTCCGGTGGTTGATGCAATGGTTCATTAACCACTTCAACCTGGTCAATTCCCGGATACCTGGCAGCAACAGCAGCGAACCACTCCTCTAATTCAGTACGTTGTGCAGCCGAGTCTAATGCAGCAATCCAGGTTGGCTGTTGAGCGCCCCAAACCAAAACATGATGCTTATACACAAAACCACTATCCATAGCTAACTGGTAGGCTTCGTCTAATTCTGTCCAATTCATATTATCCCGTGCATATTCAACAGAACCCCATTTCCCGGCATTTCCGGGGGTAACCTGATTCCAGTAGTTTGCAAAATCGCGTTTTGTATCGGTACCATAAGCACAGCCCAGAAATTTATCCAAACCATTGGCAAGTGGTGGTGTCGGAGGCACATCACCAGGATCCGTTGTCGAACCGGCCTCCCCTTTATTAAGATTATCAACTGTATAATAAATCCCTACTCTTCCAAAAGCGATTTTATCCACGTCAAATCCATCCTCACGTGCACCAATTTCAAAAGTTTGAGTGAGTTCTCCCTGTTCAACCCTGAAAGTTATAGGACTCTCACCGTAATCTCCGGTATATTCAGATAACGCGAGCCATTTCCACACTTCCAGACCTGCATCTCCGCCCTCCTGAACAACATCGGCAAGAATCGTATATCCTGACGCAACCATATTATTACATGTAATCCAATCATCACCAACAGTAGGATTTTTTGAGCCTAATCCATTCGCATAGTAAAAACTGTCATCATCGTAATTATTTGAACCTATCCGGATTCTGGCAAAAAGCTTATAAGTGCCTGAATCCGGAAAAATTACAGTAAATGAAGCAACCTTACTGGCATCATTTGGCTGGGTAGCCGGTTCTATATAATTAGTCCCGGGAGTAATATAAGTAACATCACCGTCTGTTAATGTTTGATAATCTGAGCCAAGGGTTCCATTTTCTGCTTCAATAATAACAGGTTCGTTCTGACAATACGCATTAATAGTCATCAGAACCAAAACCGCAAATAAAATTTTTGTTAGTTTCATACAAAATCAGTTAATTATTATTAAATATCAATATTTTTAAGTTTCTAAAAAAACGTGATCCATTTCTAGTTGGCCACATTTCATACTACAATATGTAAAATCATACCTCTGCATTATATTATTAATTGAATAATTATTCCTATTTATATTATGAAAACCCGGTAATTAATACCGGGCTCTCATTAATCAAACCAAACCAACACTTAATCATCATTAAAACTAAACATCCAAAAACACGATAAATTAATTATTCATATCCTTCATTTTGTTTTACTCCTGTCAAATCAACAAAATTTTTTGGTAAAGGCCAGCGAACATGGTAGGGAAGCATATGCGAATACGTTTCTGAATTGTATGATTGTAATCTATCATAAAGGATTCCCAACCGTTTTAACATAGGATATCGATGACCCTCAAAACCTAATTCGCGTGCCTGTTCGTCTAATAAATTTGATTCATTTAAAGGAATGGAACCCTGACCGGCCCTTGCCCTCAATTGATCAAGCAGTTCCTGTCCTCGTGCGAGATTTGTTCCTGAACGCAAATACCCTTCAGCTGCAATCAGATAAGCCTGGGAGACTCTATACAGTATAAGATTTTTAAAGCTTTCTGCCTGCCCAATATCTCTTCCCAAACCATCATATTCCCAATACTTTGTTGTTACTGGTTCAATAGCTCTTGCTCCTAATCCGGCAATATCGACAAGATTTTCTACAGTGACCGTATCACCAATCCGGGCAAAAAGATAGAATGCAACTGTGTCACCGCTATTATTTGGTTTCATCACTGTATCAACAGGTGCCGGATCATCCGGTTGAAGGTCAAAGGTGCCAGGTAAAGGATCGTCAGGAGTATCAATGTCATAAGTCCAGTATAATTTATGCCAGGCTTCCAATCGCAGGTCCCCTTCCTCGAATAACGACCAATAATAGTCATTTGGAATATTGCGTGACCAGGGTCTGCCACCTTGTTCAAAGGTACGGGATACACCATTGACCCTATCATAAAGTGGTGCTATCATGCATGCAGTCCAATTTACTTCCGTCTGTCCATACATAAATTGAAATGAAAAAATAATCTCTTTGTTATCCTGATTTAGCTCCGAGAATATCTCATCCAAAGGTGCGAACCCATAGGCCGGATCCGAGATAACCTGCTCGGCCAGTTCAGCAGCACCTTCCCAATTTTCCAGATCCAAATATACTAAAGATAATGAATGACGGGCCACACCTTTTGATACTTTCCCCCTGCTTGCAACATCGCTCGCATTCGGAAGAAGATCAATCGCGGTTTTAAGATCAGATTCTATTAAATTATAAACATCTATTTTGGATGCTAATTTGTATTTCTGTTCCGGATCACTAAAAACCTGATCTGCAAGAATAATATTGTCCCAATAGGTTATAAGGCAATGATGCAAATAAGCTCTGAAAAAATAGGCCTCACCAAGAACAGTATTTCTCCTTTGCACCGCTACAGGATTTTCCCTGTTATACTCAACAACATCAATCTTTTTTATGATACCGTTAGCCCGATTTAGCCCGGAATAATAGTCATTCCATATTCTTTCTACTTCTTCATGCGTTGCATCAAATCCTTCAAAGGTACACATTGAATTCCAGTCCGGCTGATCCAGAATATGTGTTCCGGTTTTAACAATATCCGTATAAAATATTTTATATAAAGATGCATCCATATTAGCGTACGGAGACCTGGCCTTTTCATATACCCCAAGAATATTCCCTTCGAGATTTTCCAAAGATTTTAAGGCAATATCCATAGTAAGTTGATCCTTTGGCTCCATATCAATAAATGATTCATCACATCCCGAAAGTATGACACACAAGATGAATGAATAAACTAAATATATTTTGAATTTTTTCATTGTTTTCAATATTTTATTTTTCAATTAAAAAGTAATGCTGGTCCCTATAGTCCAAACCTTTGTTATAGGGAAAGCCCCAATATTTGTTTCAGGTGAATAACCCTCAAATTTTGTGAAATATTTCAGGTTATTTCCTCTTACATATACAGTTAAACCGGAAACCTTTATTTTTTGAGTAAGTGCATTTGGAAGTGTATATGAGAGAGAAACATTACGTAAAGCTATAAACGAAGCATCCCTGACTCTTACAGCATCCTGGTAATAATAAGGTTCTCTAATGTTAGGTTGTGGAAATTCATTTGTAGGATTTCTTGGTGTCCAGTAATCTACGTTTACTTCATTACCCCGGCCGGTAAGTGCTCCATAAATATAATTTATTCTGGTGACTCCCTTTACAGCTTCAAAAAGAATGGTCAATTCAAATCCTTTATAACTAAATGTATTTCTTAATCCACCATACCAATCAGGAGTAGGACTACCGAGAAAGGTCTGATCCTTAAAATTTATTGTATCATTCCCGTCTACATCCCTTATTTTAGGATCGCCAACTCCATAATTTCTTTTATCAGGATGCCTGGATGCAGCAATTGCGCTATCTCCAAGCTGGTATACCCCCAAGTAATCAAAATTGTATATTACATCAATATCCTGACCTATAAACCATCCGTTGGCTTCATCATTAAGTAATTTACCTTCTGCATCTTTAGCATCATTTAAACGAACGATCTTATTCCTGTCGCGTGCCCAGTTAGCACTTACATCCCACTTAAAATCACCATTCAGAACACGGTAACTAACAATCAATTCCATACCCATATTTTCTGTTTCACCAATATTACTAACAATTGATTTAAATCCGGTAACAGAAGGTATAAGCTGATCAAGTATTAAATCTATTGTATTTGTTTTATATATATCAAAACTACCGAACAATCTGTTATTAAATAGCCCAAAATCCAAACCTGTATTAAATTGTTGACTGGTTTCCCAGTGTAAATATTCATTTGCCAGTTTATCAGCTGTATATCCTGTATAAGAAGTACCGCCAAAAGGATAAGATACAGGATCTGTGAGAGCGACATATTTGTATGTACCTATCCTGTCGTTACCCATTCTGCCCCAGCTAATTCTGTATTTAAGGTTATTCAGCATTGTCAAGTTATCAAGAAACGATTCTTCATCAATATTCCAGGCAAAAGATACGGAAGGAAACCAGCCCCACCGATGCTTAGGCCCAAAAATACTTGAGCCATCCCTTCTTATCGTACCTGTAATATTATAACGTCGGTCATAGCTATAGCCTAATCGCCCGACATAATATAACTTACGCCATTCATCATAATCATAATTAGGTAAAAATACATCTGACTGTGAAGTATTAACGGCATAATATGATAATAAATCAGTTATAGAGCCTTGTCCATCCAATCTTTTTAACTCACCATTCCAGGTTTGAAAACCGTATACTAAAGTCGCATTTATCATATGTTTATCAGCAAGAAGTTTTTTGTAAGTAAGAATATGATCAAGAAGGTAAGAAATATCCGTGGTATCAAACATTATTGACTTATTGTTACCGGGTGTGCCATCAACCGTAGAAAGGTCATAGAGACCTGATGTGAATCGACCATAGCTTTCAGTTCTTTGTTCAACAGAGGCATTTATCCTGTAAGTAAATCCTTCGAAAAAGGTGATTTCCATATAAGGACTCAAAGCAATGCGTCCGACAGATCTGTCTGTTTGAGATTCCCTGTACTTCCATAATGGATTGTAATCAAACTGATCCCCCTTCACCGTAGGAACTAATTCATTATTTTCATCATACAACCTGCCCAAAGGGGTATTCCCCAGAAAATCCGTAAAATCCGGTGCATCGTTATAAAGGACCGCAGAATTTCCGGTTTCATCCGATATTGTTTTTACTAACTGAACTTTTGCTCCCATTTTTAATACTTTATATGGGTTATATTCTGAATTGAACCGGAAAGAATACCGGTCGTATGAAGTATGTTGAACAATACCATCCTCCTGGTACACATCACCATTCATATAAAACGTTATTTTATCATTTCCTCCGGCCAATGAAATACTTGCATTCGTAATTTTACCTATTCTTAATAACACGTCATGCCAGTCAATTTCTTTTATCCCGGCAGAATCAGTATAATTTGCATATTCTACTCCATCTGTCAATACATCTTCCAGTTCATGAGGCCGTCCGGCACCTTCTGCAGCATCCATCTTTAGCTGGACAAATTCCCGGGCGTTCATCAAATCAGGTTTCTGTACTAAATCAGTATACCCCCTTGATATATTAACTTTTAATTCAGGCTTACCACTCTTTCCTCCTTTTGTGGCTATCAATATCACACCGTTTGCCCCGGAAGTTCCATAAATTGAGGCAGCTCCGGCATCTTTCAAAATATTTATTGATTCAATATCGTCCGTATTTATTTCCGCGATATTCCCTCCTGTTTGGGGTATCCCATCAATCACTATTAACGGTTCTTCATCACTTTTCAGTGAATTCCTTCCCCTGATATAAAAATTAACACCCGAACCAGGCATTCCGTCTGTTCTCGTCATTCTTAAGCCGGGAACTTGTCCTCTCATGGCTTCAACAACATTAGGTACGGGCACCTTGGATATCTCTTCGGTCTTAACAGATGATATTGCCCCTGTTACATTGGTGCGTTCCATCGATCCGTATCCAAGAACAACAACCTCATCAATTGTCTTTACATCGAGCTCTAATTCAACATTTATAACACTATGGCCATTCACTGCGATTATTTTTGTTATATAGCCAATGGATGAAAAAGCAAGTTCTGCATCTTCCAGAGGAACTTCCAGTGAATAAGCACCATTAATATCGGAAATTGTGCCTGTTGTTGTGCCATTTATAATAATATTTACTCCAGGCAACAATTCGCCGGTACTTGCATCTGTAATTTTTCCCGAAACATTAATACTCTGGGCTAGTATTGAGGGTAGATATCCCAGAATAATTAAGATTAAAAAAACTTTTATTCTGTTCATTTAAAATTAGTTTAGGTAAATAAATGGGTATTATAGGTTTTTATTAATTCACATTGATAATCTTACATTTGTTTTAAAATTCTGCAACACAATATTATTGGAATGTATTATTGTTGACTATAACATTTCAATCAATTGCTTTTGAATTTGATGCGAAATGTTGTTACAATGAAATGCCTGAGAAATTCAAAAACGAGAGCTTCATATAGTATATTGGAATATATTACATTATACCTATATTAAAAATAATTGAATACAATCTGGCATAAAAACCACCAGCTATATTGAGAGTTTTGTTCCCCTCAAAGTACAGATTTATAAATTGTGATTTAACCGGAATGATCTCATTGCAACTTATCTAACAGGATCGATGTCCATCAATATCTTTAAAATCCACTTCGTAAATTTCATTTTCATGAAGAGTAATATTTGCCCCCAGGGCTGAATAACCAGGTGTTATGTCAATGATTTCAATCTTTTTTATTGGAGACAACTCTTCTTCGGTCCATTCATCGTCGTCCATTTTATGAAGAAAGGCAGTAATCATTAACTCCATAGGAGGATTCTTGCTAAGTCGTTTTTTATGGCAGTATATTACAGTACTTTCTTCAGCTTCGGCATTATTTCCTTTATGCACCAGGCTGTCCACCTCATCCCATGAGTTATAAGTAATTAAAGCAAGTTTTCTTCCGGGTATAGATGCTGTAATAACCTTTCTGTCATCAAATTCAAATTTTTTAATTGTAGCCTTTACACCATCAATGTGGGGTAATCCATAATGACCCAGTGTCAGCTCATATTCAAATGCAAGCCTTGAACGGTCCACTCGTACAATTCCTCCGGGAATTACAATCTCAGCTAAATCAATAATGTATCCTACCCCATTATTAGGAGGTTTACGCATGATGGCCTGCCTGTAAATTACATCTTGACGTACTCCGTTATAAAGCATACTTTTCGAAGTAGTATACACTATATTTTGCTCTGATGTGTTTTTTACAGTCAATCCTGTAAGATAGAAGTTAATATCATCACCACGAATATCACGCGGATCCAGGCTGCGAAAACTGTATTCCATGGAAGTTCCGCCTTGAGGATTGTGATCTTCCCATGGAAAATGGCTGTTATAGATAAGCTTGGAATAATTATGGTCATCATAATAAACTTTCCCGGGAATTATTTCTGTAGTACCTGTTTTACCATGGTTTGCCAGTACAAGGCCCGGATTGGTGAGAACCTCGATATTTGTTTTTTCTCCCAGTTGTTCCCAAATTCCTTCATTTTCTTTAGCTGACCAGAAAGGTGAATCATCCGGTAATACCATGCAAATAAAGGGGATAAACATAATCATGGGACTTCCGGCACAACTATAGTTTTGCAACATGTATTCAGCAGGCCTGTAGAAACCAAGACATGGAACATCATTTTGATAAAACTCTTCACGGGTGACAAACTGGAGCAGTGAACCTGAACACAGCCTTCTTGCCCAACCCGGATCTAAAGGTGATTTATCTTTCAGCATGAATGAAACCGGAAATCCTCCTGAAATCCATGTCCGGTAAATAATGCTTCTTGCCCACATAATTATATAGCCATCCCGGGCAAAAAAATTCATATATGTTTTATACAGTTCCCGGGCAGAGTTTTCAATAGTAGCAGCAATCTCCGGGTAAAATTCATCTCCAAAGGTCCGGTTCCAAATGGTTAAATATACAATGAACAAGCTTATTGTATAGTAATTATAGGTTTGCTCCAGGTACCAACCGTTGCCTGAATGATAGGAAACAACCCATAAAAGATGGCTTTTTAATAGTTCATCATCAATTTCATATCCATGCTTTTTAAGGAATGAGAGGGTTACAATATTAAAAATCCTCCAGTTATTTTGTGTTGTCCGGTGGTGTCCCCATTTTGAAATGCATTCTGCCATCTCATCTTTTTGTTTTTGAGTATAAGTAGACCAGACAGTATCCGGCAATAATAGCAAGGTTTTAAACAACCCTCCAAATTCGCAGGTAAACTGGTAGGTAGAGTCAGGAAGCTCCTCTGGTAATGGCAATGAGTTAGGATGACCCGGTGTAAATGTATTATATATCTGTAAACTATAATAGTCACGCAATTTTATACCATTTATTTCTATTTCAGGATCCACATGAATAAGAGGACCCGCAAGAGTAAATGATCTTTCAAGCGCTTCAAATTCTGCAGATCGATAGCGCCAGTCTGGAGCATTTGGCTGAGGATAGGTTTTCCCCGGAACTATTGGAAAGGAAAGCGGTGTTTCAATAGAATCAACATGTTTAAATGCTCTTTCCAGAATATACTTCGCAAGTTCTATATAGTGTTCTTTTGTCATTCCGGTATACGGACTAAGTTCAAAGTCCGGGTTCTCTACTTTATAAGCGTCATTCATAATATAGATTTTTATTTACAGATGTTATATATTATTCAATCTTTGTTTCTCAATATATTTAGTATTGATTTTGATGACCGGAATGTATAGGTTCAAAGGAAAATGAGGTATAAAATTTTGACCAATAGCTTTGAAAATTGATGCAATACATTGTTCATTATTCATTACAAATATCCTATTTGACAATAAAAAAAGCTGTCTGAATGGTACAGGCAGCTTCATATTAAACATACTGTTTACTATCGTTTTGAAAATTTCTGGGACATTCTTTCACTTCCATTAAATACAGTTATTATATATATGCCTGGATTCAATGTACTTACATCAATTTTATAATCAATGGCATTAATAATATTACTTTCCATAAATATCTGTCCTCCGTTACTGTTGTATATAGCAATACTTATATTTTCTCGATAATTTTCAGGCAAGTAAACATAAAGACTTTTTATCACCGGATTTGGATAAATAGACAGTATGTTTTTCTTTTCTATTATTAAGTTTTCATCTATATTAACAGATGCATTTTTCACGCTGGTAAATGAAAACATCTCACTCCAATAATTACTGTTACAATCATATAGTACAATACTGGCGCCATCTGAAGTTGAACCATCTTTAACCCGGAGACATGTTCCTGTACTGCGGTTCTTAATTAAATAATATCCGCTTCCTGCATCCACTCTTGAAAACATCTCACTCCACCAACCTGTGTTACACGTATACTGAACAATATTACCGTTGACTGCACGCATACATTTTCCACTATGAACGGCCTTAATGTATATATATCCATTACCGGCATCCTCGATACTCCATTGTTGATTAGTTCCTCCATTACAGGACCACTGAATTATATTAGCATTATCACTGGTCGATTTACCTTCTACATCAACACATTTACTACTGTTTCTATTAGATATTGTATAATAATCGGAATCTCCGCCTGAACTGCCACCAACAGTTCCCCTAAAAGTAGTTATACTATATCCTGCTAATGTATTTGTAAATGAAGTTCCTCCAGAATAAGTGCCAATTTCTGAAACATTATGCCCGGAAGTTCCGGTAGTTTCCCATTTAGTAATATTGCTTACATTATTTCCTGAAAAATTGAAAGTAATACTTTTGGATGATGAGTTTTGATTAATAGCAACTATAACCAGTGTATTTCCACTTTGGTATGAACTAACACTTACGCCTGAAGTAGGTGCAGCATCAGACCTTACTCTTACATATCCCGGACGAATAAACTTTGAAAAATGGCTCATAACGAACCCTCGTTTGGTTACATTACTATTTTCATCAATCAAGCAATAACTTCTACGGATATACCACCATACATAAGCGCTATAACCATTTATCATATAATTATGTATTTCTTTACCCGCTTCCAAAGCCTCCGGCCAATTATTGGCACTATTGGCATTACTATTGGGAGCATAATGCTCCGTCATCCATTGTTCCTTGCTTGAACTATAAAGTGTGGGGCTTCCGCCATATGCATGATTGGCAAGAATATCCACCTGCGATGATCCACTAATCGTGCTCATCCAATCTGATTTGTAGTTTACTGTTTCCGGAGCAATTACTTTTGCAGGAATTACAGAAGCATTATTATCAAGGAATGTCCTCATTTGTGAGGCGGTCCATCCACACGATTCATAATCCGGAGTCCAATCAGGCTCATTCTGAACCGAAATTGCATATAACGAAGCTCCATTATTAGACATATAATTGCAAAAATCCCTTAAATGATTTGCATAAGCACTATATGACGAAGTATTCAACGAACCACCTGTTGTGCTCCCATTTGATTTCATTGATGCGGGAGGTGACCATGGAGTTGCAAATACTATAGCCCCATGACTTTTGGCTCTCTGGGCCGTTGCAATTTCCCGACTCCAGTCACTACTGTTTGGAGATACACTGATTCTTAATATGGATAAGCCTATTTGACCATACCCATTTCCAAAGGCTTTATCAACCTGAGCCGTAGTCAAATCACCAATCCAACGCGGAAAATTCATCCCTCCAAATCCCCGGATAGTTTGAGCATTATTGCCAATATAAATATTAGCAGTTTGAGCGTTTACATTTAATGATAGTATTATTGCTATAATACTCTGAAAGACAAATTTTAAAAATGTTTTTTTCATCGTGATAGGGTTTTAGTTAGGTAATAAGTTAATAGCAGATGAAATGTAAATGCAAAAAACCTGAAATTGTATAAGATATTCATCAATTAATTTGAAAATTGATGCATAGTCTTCTTTTATCCTCAATTAAACTATTATATCTCAGGCTTGACAAGTTTTTGATACATGTCAGGCCCAGGATTTATTTCATCGAAATTAAAAATTCTTCAAGAGACTGACCTGAAAGTAGAGTCAAATGATTTAAAGAGGACATTCAAATGATCTGAAGATTGGCTTCGTTGATCTATAGATGTATTCAAACAAAATCAGCTAATTATTATATATACTCTGATGGTGGTTTACCATATTGGTCTTTAAAGCTTTTTGTAAAATAGGAAGGCGAAGTAAAACCAGTCATATAGGCAATTTCAGCCAGTGAATATTTCTTTGTTTCCATAAGCTTTATTGCATGTTTTAGGCGAACTATCCGGATAAATTCAATAATAGTATTTCCGGTAAGTGCTTTTATTTTTCTATATACGTTACTTCGGCTAAGATTTAAAGCATTTGACAATTCCTCAACACTTAAATTATTATCAGTGATATTCATTATAATGTAATCAATTGCCTTTTGCAGGAAGTTCTGATCAAGTTCATTATCAGTCATTTTATTTGGCATAATATAAACCTCCTGACTAAATTGGGCATATAATTTTCTTCTTGTCTGGATCAATTGATTAATTTGTATGTAAAGTAATTTCATATTAAAGGGCTTGGTAATATAGGCATCTGCACCTATTTCAACACCTTCAATCTGGTCATTAATAGTTGTTTTTGCTGTAAGTAAAATTATTGGAATATGACTGGTCCTAATATCTGATTTAATGATTTTACATAAATCAATCCCACTATAATTTGGCATTAGAATATCACTAACTATTAAATCAGGAATATGCTGGAATGCAAGATCAACACCTATTTTCCCATCTTCAGCTTTTGAAACATTAAAACCCTCAGAAAGTTCTTTTGCAAGAAAAGTTCTGAGTTCAAGATTATCTTCTACAATCAAAATATTATATTTTTCTTCATCCTGATCCTGATTTGCCAAACCCTCCTTAATCTCTTGTTTTATAGAATCATAGGCTTCATTTAATACCGCTCTTTCCAAAATGTCCGCTGGTTCAGATACAATTTCAGTATCCTTATAGGCTGAACGACTCACGGGAATAGCGACTGAAAAACATGTTCCGCTATTTAGTACACTTTTAACTTTAATAAAACCGTAATGCAACTCAACAAGTCCTTTTGTTAATGAAAGTCCAATACCTGTTCCTCTTCCTTGTGCTTTATTATTCTTAGTTGCTTTGGATTGATAATATTTTTCAAAAATAAGAGGGAGTTCCAAAGGATCAATTCCAACCCCATTATCGATCACCTGAATTTCTAAATATTGATTATCTTTAGAGCTATCGTCAACAGAGCAATTAAACTCTTTCTCCAGATCATTGGTTTGCATGATATTAAGAATAATCTTAATTTCGCCATTATCTGAAGTGTTTTTAAAAGCATTTGACAATAAATTAAGCAGTATGGTTTCTATTTTGTCCGGATCAAACCAACCGTTCGTATCAATAACTTTTGCTTCAAATGAAAATTTTATATGACGTCTTTTTGCTCTGACATTAAAATAAGATGAAACCCCCGAAATGAAATTCACAATATCCCCATTTCTTACTTTAAGAGTCACCCTTCCTTCTTCCAGTTTTCTGAAATCCATCAGGTTATTTGTCAAGTGGAGCAATCTCTGGGCATTACGATAAATGACAACCAATTGTTCTTTTATTTTTAATGGTGCAGTAAGTACTATGCTTTCAAGAGGGCCTATAATAAGACTCAGTGGGGTACGGAATTCATGGGATATATTTGTAAAGAATTGGATATTTGACTCATTAAGTTCATGTTCTTTTTCTCTAGCCAGTTGTTCCACTTTTAACTGGTGCTTTATTTTAATTCTCTCATTCCATATTCTCAGTGAAACGATAGTTATAACAGTAAAAACAACAATATATATGATAATTGCCCACCATCTTTGCCAGTAAGGTGGTTTTATCCTTATTTTCAGTTCAGCAGGAGAATCATTCCATATCCCATCATTATTTGAACCTTTAACCATAAAGACATATCTGCCCGGTCTAATATTCGTATAACTGGCACTTCTCTTATTGTTTATATAATTCCAATCATTATCAAATCCATCTAACTTGTATTTAAATTGATTTCTTGCAGGACGTGTATAGTTCAGTGCTGCAAACTCAATTGTGAAGGAAGATTGCTTATGGTTAAGTATAATTTCTTTAGTTTCCCCTATATTATTTGTTAATGGGGAACCTTCAGCTCCGATTTCTGCCTGAACATTGTTTATTTTTAGGCTTGTAAGATACACCGGAGGTATTATATTGTTTTTGCGAATATTTTGCGGGAAAAATGTATTAAAACCATTTTCTCCTCCTACAAATAACTCTCCTCTTCTTGTCTTGTAGATCGCACGGGTATAAAATTCATTTGAATTTAGTCCATCTTCTATGGTATAATTTGTAAAACTCAAAGAATCATAATTAAACCTGGATATCCCTTTATTAGTTGTAATCCAAAGATAGCCTTCATCATCTTCAATTATACCTCTTATGGTATTACTTGGCAATCCATGTTTTTCCTGAAAATAAATAAAAGTGTTATTTTGCTTATTATATAAATTCAATCCTTTATCATAAGTTCCAAACCAGAGCCTGTTTTGACTGTCTTTATATGAGTAATAAATACTATTACTGCTAATACTTGAACTATCATTATCTTTAATAAAACTTATACAATAATTATTTTCATCCAATTTTGCCAACCCATAAAGTGTAGCTATCCATAATGAACCATCCGAATCTTCAAGTATTGAAGAAATATAGGCTGATGTAGTAAGTACTCCTGATTGATTAGCACTGGTAATCTGAATAAACTGATCGTTTGGGGCATTATATCGAAACAATCCGCTTCCGGCTGTCCCTGCCCATATATTTCCTTTAGAATCTTCATATAAAGTGAATATTCTATTATTGCCACTCCCTTTTTTAGCTTCTACTCTATAATTAGAGATTTTATTCCCGCTACTATTTAACTTTTCTATTCCACCATCCCATGTACCAAGCCAGATATTATCCTTTGAATCATATAATATTGCAATAATTGCATTATTTATAAGGGAATTGTTTTCCGTGGAGTTATTAGTAATTTTATCAAATTGATGAGTTTCAATAACAAATCTGCATATCCCTCCTCCGTCTGTTGCTATCCATATATTACCATTTTTATCTTCAGCAAAACCCGTTACATCATTGTCAGGCAGACTGTTTTTATTAACAATATTTTTTTGGAACGATTCAAACTTGCTAAATTTTTCATCAATTACATTAATACCTTTATTGTATGTACCTATCCATATTCTGTTTTCATCATCGCTAAAGAGAGCCCAAATGGAGTTACTGTTGATGCTAAAAGGATTTCCTTCTTCTACCTTGTATACATTAAAATATTCGGCATCTATATTTAAGCAGTTTAATCCTCCATTTTCAGTTCCAATCCATAAATTCCCCTCATTGTCTGCGTTTATTGACAAAATATTATTACTTGACAAACTACCTTTACCTGATTTGGAAATATATCTTTTAAATACATATTTACCTTCTCTTTTAATAAGTTTGTTAACTCCGCCTTCTTTTGTACCTATCCACAAATTCCCTTGTTGATCCACGGCAAGATCTGAAATATAACTATCGCTTAAACTCTCCGGATTTTCAGGTTCCGAATAAAAATGCCTGAAACCTTCTGTTTCTCCAAGAAACAAATTTAATCCATTATGGGTTCCAAGCCATAAGTTATTGTCTCCATCGATTTCTATACTGGTAATACGGTTCGAGCTAATTGATATCGGGTCATCAACGTTATATGAATAATGATATAACCTCTGTTCCTTAGGGTCATATACATTTAAACCATCACCAAAAGTTCCTACCCATAAAAATGAATTTTTATCTGAGCACAATGCGTTTATGTAATTGTTATTCAAACGATATACGTCCGGATTTATATCACCCACCTGAATGAAGTTATCTTTATCACGATTGTATAGATTTAAACCAATGGAGGTCCCAATCCATAAATTTTTATTTTCATCTTCCACTAACGCATAAACAGAACTGTGACTCAGACTGGCAGAATCATCAGGGTCATCTTCATATAAATATAAATCAATCCCATCATATCTCACCAATCCATCTGCTGTTCCAAACCACATATATCCTTTGTAATCCTTAAGAATACATCTTACTTCATTGTAATCAAAATTCGGAGGAAGTGATTGAAATAAAATATCCCTATTCAGATTATTAGAATTCTTGAAAGCCGATATGCTTGTTTCTTCAAAAGAATCTGCTTTTATCAGTTGCGTATAACATAACTGATATCTGCTTGATATAAATAATAAAAAAGGCAATATTAAAATTTTAATATTCATATAAGCACTTATTTGCAATTTGAAAAGAAGTTAATAAGAACATCATCTTTTTAAGCACAATGATTGATCAAATAGTAATTTTAAAGCAATCACTATTTAAATTGAACAATCAATAATAATCATTTTTTATAAAAACTGTATTTACATATGCAATTAATTTATACAGTATCTTAAAAATAAATATTGAAATTGTCTTTAAATATTAATGTTTGCCTGTTTATTGAACTAAATTGATTTGCATATTGGCTTTTCAGTATAACAAATTTGCTCTATATATTTTCATATAAAGCCAGGCAAATAATTGTAACTTTTTGTAAATTTTTATATCCGCGACCATCATTCATCTTCCGATCAAACATAAACATGTTAATAAACTCAAGGATTGTATACTCACGGCTTTCCATCAAACAAATAACCATTAAAGAAATTAAATGGGATATGAGATAATTTCTGAAACAGGTGTAAGGATTTCTGAAAAAAACGATTATGCAACAATAATAAAAGTGTTTGACTGAAATTTTATAGTTAACTATTTATCCATAGAATAACTTTCCCCATTGATTTTTTAACAAATGAACCCATTAAGTACTTAACCTTAAAATTCACTATTATGAAACAAAAACTACTTTTTATCATGGCATTTGTTGCCATAAGTGCTTGCATCATGGCACAACCAACTCCCGCGGAGATTACCATTGCCGGATCACACGATCCAATTACAGTGGACGGATATAACGATGAGGTATTATGGGATGATATTGATGTATGGACATTGCCATATGAGATAGTGGCGGAAACTAAAGCTCCATTAACTGATTTTAATGCAGAATTTCAATTGGCCTGGAATTTTTACGGACTTATGTTCTATGGGGAAATTACCGATGATGTACATCATTTCATGACTGGAACTGAAACTTCATGGTGGTTACGGGATTTCTGCGAAATTGTTACATGTACCGGGGCGTATGGTGAAACCGGAAGTACATATTCCTGGGGACCGGAGCAAGACACTACGAGTGTAGAGGACTCCACATATAGTAAATTTTCGTTTGATTATTGGGACCCTGAGGATTCAATTACAATTGCTGCTTTTTGGAAGGGACATTGGGCGGCAGCAAATGCGATTCCGGTTGGTGCAGCTGACACAGCAATTAACGTAGTTATAATTAAATCCATGTCTGGTTGGTCTATCGAAGGTGTAATACCGTGGGCTTTATATGCTATGGCTAACGAACCAGCATCTGGTATGAAAATGGGATTTGATATAGGCGTTGGTGATGCTGATGAAGGGGACAAAGACCACGGATTATCATTGTTGAACGATAGCGGTGAAGACCAGGTTTATCAAAATAAAAGATACCTGAATACCGCTATATTAGGCAACCTGGAACCAATTGGAGTTGAGCATAGCCTGACCAATCGGGATATTTCCATTTACGTGGTTGATAACATTCTTAAAATTAAAGGTAATGTTCAATCATTAAGAATTTATAGCATAACCGGGCAGTCTGTTTTATACATCCAGGATTTAAATACTACAACTATTGATGTTAGCAAATTACAATCAGGAGTCTATGTTGTTATTGCTGACGATGTATTCGCTCAAAAAGTTATAATTACTAAATAAATAACATAAATTAATATTTATTAAAAGGGGGCCAATGCTGGCCTCTTTTTATTTGACTTCCTTTCAATTACACCAATTATTATAATAACCATAAAGCATAATACAATTTGATATATTCCCTTGCATATTCATGGGTATATTAAATATAATGCAATTACTACGAATTAAAAAACTATGACAAATAAACACTTGTATGACATATTAGATACGATAAGTAACTGGTTGTTTTCAAATCTACCTTATGTAGTATTTACAATGAATAGATCATGATTATCCGACTGTTGCAATATTGATATATTGAATTACTATACCAGTGAAGAAAATTTATTTAAGGTAAATGTTAAAGCCATTGATACATTTCCTTACTCCATTTTCACTCCCTGATTTTGGCCAGAGTTTAATATGTGTTCTGAACCATCTGATTTTGAAATGGTTTAATAGAAATTTTGATATTTTTAATGAGTGTCTTTAAGTATAGCCTAATCCCTGCATTTATAAAATATTCTAATCTTCATCTATCCGAATATAAGTACATGGCAAAAAATAATTTCAATAACTATCAATACTTATTTTGAACTCACATTATTTTATATATGGAGAGTAAAATGCATCAATTTTCTAATTGTTTGGTTAAAATCTTATAGTCTGTTGCCAAGCAATAAAATAATTTCATCTCGCACTATTATCTAATATCTAATAGCAAAAGAGGTAATGAGCAGAATAAATTATCTAAGATTTACCTGTAAGTAACGATTAAAAACTATGTTTGAATATAACTACAAAATAAATATTTAATTGGTTTAATGAGGGTAATAAGAATAAATATAATCATTACACTGACATATATTATTATTTCCAGTTGCAATTTTATAATTCAGTCAAATGAAATAGATGGTTCTTCGCTTTGGTTTACCAATATGCAAGCTATTACTGATGCAACTGGCCCTACCTCCATTTATATTATTGAAAAATCAAAAACTTATGATATTATAAAAAAGGAGCTAAAAGATGGATTAAATACCATTTTTGCATCCAATGTGAAATATATAACCACACCCCAGGAGGGTTGTCTGATAGTTGCTACTTCCGGTTGGAAGGGAATTAATGAATATATCACTCCGGAAGATTTTAACTATATAGGAAATGACGGATTCATTATTAAAAAAATCGATCATCACAACACTACTATAATAACTGCTAATAATGATGTTGGGGTGCTATATGGTGTTTTCCATTATTTAAGGATGATCCAAACAGATTCACTATCAATGCAAAAAAATATCATAAAAGAAAAGCCTTCATATCTGCATCGTATATTAAACCATTGGGATAATTTGGATGGTACAGTTGAAAGAGGATATGCCGGTCATTCCATTTGGCAATGGGATAATATAACTGACAGCGCAAAATGCAAATATCGTGCATATGCCCGAGCTAATGCATCCATCGGCATTAACGGAACCATTTTAAATAACGTAAATGCCAATCCGGACATTCTCAAGAAAGAATATCTTGAGAAAGTCAAGATCATCGCTGATGAGTTAAGGCCTTATGGAATAAAGGTTTATCTGTCAATTAATTTTTCCTCTCCAAGTAAACTGTCAAAACTTACAACCTCAGATCCATTAGATACTAATGTGCAAAACTGGTGGAATAATAAAGCTAAAGAAATCTATTTGCTTATACCTGATTTTGGAGGTTTTTTGGTAAAAGCTAATTCAGAAGGCCTTCCCGGCCCCCAGGATTATGGAAGAAGTCATGCTGATGGGGCTAATATGTTGGCTGATGTCCTGGAACCTTATGGAGGTATTGTAATGTGGAGAGCATTTGTTTATAGCCCGGGTGTTGAAGACCGTGCTAAACAAGCATATAATGAATTTGTGCCCCTGGATGGCAGGTTTAGAAGCAATGTCATAATCCAGGTTAAAAATGGCCCTATTGATTTTCAACCCAGGGAACCATTTAATCCTTTGTTTGGAGCGATGGAACAAACCACACTTATGCCTGAACTTCAGATAACACAAGAATATCTTGGGTTTTCCGATCATCTGGTATATTTGGGAACCTTATTTGAAGAATTCCTGAATACAGACACATATGCACGTGGTAAAAACACAACTATTGCTAAAATAACCGATGGCAGGATTTTCAATGACAGTATCACTGCAATTGCTGGTGTGGCAAATATTGGTTTAGACACAAACTGGTGCGGACATCATTTCGCACAGGCAAATTGGTATGCTTTTGGTCGATTGTCATGGAACAACAGCCTTTCCGCTGAAACAATTGCTAAGGAATGGTTACGACAGACTTTTACTCATGACGATAGATTTGTGCAGACAATGACTGATGTTATGATGGAATCGAGAGAAGCAGCAGTAAATTATATGACTCCTCTGGGTTTGCACCATCTTATGGGATGGGGCCATCATTACGGACCCGAACCCTGGTGCGAAGTACCCGGTGCCAGACCTGATTGGTTGCCCTCATATTATCACAGGGCTGACAGTTCTGGAATTGGTTTTGACAGATCTTCAACAGGGAGTAAAGCAACTGATCAATACTCCGAACCACTCAGATCTATATTTAATGACCCCGCTAGGTGTCCTGATAAATATCTGCTATGGTTTCATCATTTACCCTGGGATTATATACTAAAAAACGGAAATGAATTATGGACTGAACTATGCAACAAATATAGCTATGGCGTAAATCAAGTAAAGATATTTCAGGAATCATGGAAATCAATGGAAGGAATAATTGACGAAGGACGATATAATCATATCAATAAGAAACTGGAAGTTCAATATAAAGAAGCCTTGTGGTGGAGGGATGCCTGTTTGCTTTACTTTCAAACATTTTCGGGAAAAGATATTCCTAAAACCTTAGCAACTCCTGTTCACAACCTTGAAGAATTAAAAAAAACAGAATACAACATCAAATCACATAACTAAATAACAACCAAAATTATATATGATTGATACGGAATGAAAAGAAAAAGGTTTAATATACTGTTAATGATTATCATAATAATCTCTGTTAGCTGTCATAAAGTTAATCATCTGAATGAAAGTTCTGGTGACTATTTACAATTTGATAGCTATACGGGTTCTTTTCCTATTGCGTCAAATGGAAAAGCAACCCCCATTTACTTCGATAAAAATGAATTCCCCGGAGTCAAAAAAATCGCTAAGCTATTTCAGAAAGACATTCTGGAGGTTACCGGTGCAAATGCGGATATTATAGACGTAATCCCAGAAAATATTGATAAAGTAATAATTATTGGAACTCTTGGGAAAAACACTCTGATTGATGAATTGATAAAATCGAAAAGACTGGATGTCTCAGATATAACTGATAAATGGGAAACTTCCTTAATCCATGTAGTAGATCAACCATTTGACAATATACAAAAAGCATTAATAATTGCAGGAAGTGATAAAAGGGGGACTATATATGGGATGTTTGACATTTCCCGAAAAATGGGTGTTTCTCCCTGGTACTGGTGGGCAGATGTGCCTATTGATAAACATGAGGAGGTATACATTAAATCAGGAAGATATAATTTAGGAGAACCTAAAGTCAAATACAGGGGGATTTTCCTTAATGATGAAGAACCTGCCTTGGGAAGGTGGGCTGTAGCAAACTATGGTGGTTTTACTCATGAGTTTTACGA
Source organism: Bacteroidales bacterium (assembly GCA_016926235.1). The sequence continues at coordinate 33,285 of JAFGOZ010000379.1, forward strand.
AAAAGTTTTTGAATTAATTCTTCGCTTAAAAGGCAATTACCTGTGGCCTGCTATGTGGTGGGCTAGTTTTAATAGTAATGACAGTTTAAATCAACCGCTTGCAGATGAACTGGGTATTGTAATGGGAACTTCGCATCATGAACCTATGATTCGGGCACATGCAGAATGGAGAAAAGATGGTAAAGGTGACTGGAATTATGATACGAATCCTGATGAGCTTAAAAAATTCTGGCAGCAGGGAATCCAGCGTATGAATAATTATGAAAGCATTGTAACTATTGGTATGAGAGGAGATGGAGATGTGGCAATGAGTGAAGAAGCAAATATTGAATTACTTGAAAAAATTGTAAAAGATCAACGGCAAATAATTGAAAATATTACAGAACAAGATGCAAAGTATATACCACAGCTATGGGCTTTATATAAAGAAGTTCAGGAATATTATAATAATGGAATGAAGGTGCCCGATGATGTAACATTACTGCTATGTGATGATAACTGGGGCAATATAAGAAAATTACCTGATATTAATACCCCTCCAAGAGAAGGCGGATACGGTATGTATTACCATTTTGACTTTGTTGGCGGCCCCCGATCTTATAAATGGTTAAATGTTAGTCATTTATCTCGTGTTTGGGAACAAATGAATTTGTGCTACAATTATGGAGTTGATAAAATCTGGCTGGTAAACGTTGGAGATTTGAAACCCATGGAACTTCCCGTCTCATTTTTTTTAGACTTTGCATGGGATCCGGATCAATGGCCGGCTTCTCGTTTAAGGAATTACCATTTAAAATGGGCTGAAGAACAATTTGGGGAAGAATATTCTGAAGAAATAGCAGAACTATTATGGTTTTATACAAAATACAATAGACGCAGGACACCTGAAATGCTGAATGATACTACCTATAGTCTTGTAAATTACCGGGAATTTGAACGTGTGACGGATGAATATGATGAAATATTCAGAAAATCAGATGCAATATATAATGACATCGACACTATTTATAAAGATTCATATTTTCAATTAGTACACCATCCTGTTTGGGCTTGTTCCAATTTATATAAAATGTATTTTGCTCAAGCAAAAAACCAATTATACGAAAAACAGGGAAGGGCAGCAACAAATTTAATGGCTGTAGAAGTTAAAACAAGATTCTTAGAAGATGAAAAGATAACCCAATATTACCATGAGGAAGTAACTAATGGAAAATGGAACAGGATGATGGCTCAAACGCATATTGGTTATACAAGCTGGCAACAACCTCAGACAAATATTCTTCCGGGAACAAAATCAATATCTATTCCTGATGAACCTCAGATGGGTGTTACATACCTTGGCACTCATGAATATTGGACATCAAATAATACGGATATCATTCTTCCTTTATTTGATTCATATAATAAACAATCAAATATTATAGAAATTTTCAATAAAGGAAAAAGGAGTTTTCGTTATACGATAAAAACAGATTGTCCCTGGATCATTTTATCAAAGGATAAAGGAAATATTGACCTTCAGGATACAATTGGGATTAAAATAGACTGGAATTCGATTAGTTTTGGTCAACACATTGATGAAATTTCAATCATATCTGAAAATAATGAAAATGTTAAAATAAAAGTACAGGCAATAAAGTATAATGAAGACGAAGAAAAGCCTAAAGGTTTTATTGAAAGAGATGGGTATGTTAGTATGGAAGCTTCCAATTATGACAAAGCAACAAGTAAAAATGGTGTTACATGGAACATTATTCCAGGCTTGAGCAGAACAGGTTCAGGAATAACCACTATCCCCGTTACTGAATATTTTTCCCCAGATGATAAAGAATTACCAGAATTGGTGTATTTCTTTCATCTTTTAAACAAACCTAAGTACGACAGTGTGACGGTTCATTTAAATGTTGCCCCAACTCATAATTTAACCGGAAATGGTTTGTTTTATGCAATTGCAATTGATAACGAAAAACCCCAAATTATTGATATCCATAAAAACAACATCATTCCCGATTGGGAATATCCGGACTGGTTTAACACTGCTGTTGGCAATTATTCAATACGTATCACTTCAAGACATAAAGTAACAGAAGAAGGGAAACATGTTTTAAAACTTTTTATGATCAGCAGTGGGGTAGTATTTCAAAAAATTGTAATTGACAACGGCATGCTAAAAAGCTCCTATTTAGGACCTCCTGAATCAATAAAAAAATGAAAGAATTTTATATAAATGACAAATTAATATTCATGAAAGCAAAACAAAACAAAGTATCGGTTGGCGAAAAAATAGGATATAGCCTTGGAGATCTAGCAGCTAACCTTGTTTTTCAGACATTAGTCACATTTATTGCTTATTATTACACTGATGTATATAAACTTGAAGCCAAAACTGCTCAATGGGTCATTGGTACATGTGGAATTATAGGAGGAGTAATTTTTGGTCCTATTATGGGTATCATAGCCGATCGTACCAAAACCAGGTGGGGTAAATACAGGCCCTGGGTACTGATTACATCAGTTCCTTTTGCAATTGTAATTTTTTTGACCTTTACAACACCCGGTTTCAGTTACAATGGCAAAGTAATATATGCCTTTATTACATATTTGTTTTTAGTGAGTTTGTATACTGCTAATAACCTGCCTTATTCCTCTTTAAGCGGGGTTATTACAGGCGACATGAAAGAAAGGAACAGCCTTTCCAGTTATCGTTTTGTCGCTGTTATGATTGCCCAGTTTATCATCCAGGTTCTTTTGCGTCCTTTGGTTCTGGTAATAGGGAAAGGGAATGAAGCTGTTGGTTTTGAAAAAATCATGATGGTTTTTGCAATAGCTTCAGTAATATTATTTGTAATAACATTTCTTACTACCAGGGAACGAGTGGTTGTTGAGACGGAATCAAATTCAAGTATTAAACAGGATCTATCCGATTTAATAAGAAACCGACCATGGGTAATTATGCTTTTTGTAACCATTTTTATCTTTATTACACTCTCATTAAAAGGAGGAACATATGTATATTATTTTAAATATTATGTTGATAGTGGACAAATGGCCAGTTTTCTGGATAAAATAGGATTTAACGGATTAATTGAATCAATTCAAAGAATGTGGCCAAATTTTAAATGGCCAGAGGAAGTTGATGCTTCAGCATTCGGTTTATTTAATGGAAGTGGCATTATCATGATGATTTTGGGAATCCAGTTTTCAAAACCATTAGCTGATAAATTTGGAAAGAGAAATATTTTTGGGATATTTCTCTTCATTTCTGCTTTATTCTTACTTGTATTTGTATTTATTCATCCCCAGAATATAAAATGGATGTTCATTTCGCAAATATTACATGGCCTGACATACGGTGTTACAATACCAATTTTATGGGCTATGATTGCTGATATTGCAGATTACTCTGAATGGAAAAACCACAGACGCGCAACAGCTATCATTTTTTCCGCAATGATCCTGGGATTAAAAGGTGGACTTACGATCGGCGGAACACTGGTGGTGACATTTCTGGATAAATTTGGGTATGACAGTGCTCTGGAAATTCAACCGGAGTCTGCAGTGACAGGAATGAAATTAATGATTAGTGTATTTTCCTTTATTGCTTTCTTTATCCCTTGTGTGCTATTATTCTTCTATAAAATCAATAAAAAAATGGAAGCTGAAATCGAAGAAGAATTAAAAGCCCGAAGAATTCAATATAATAACTAATAAATCTAAATAAATGAAACAACCATGATAAACCTTTTAATATACACGAACATGATCATGAGTAAATCATCTGTTCAGATTAAAGTTTACTGGATGTTCCAGCTAACAAAAAAAAACTTATACTGATGAAAAGATTAAAAAAATCTATGTACTGCCTAAGCACAGTATTTACATTGCTAATTATTGCAGGATGTGCAGAAAAAAAACAACAGGTAACTAACCTTAAAGATGCATTTAAAAACAAATTCTATATAGGAGTAGCGATGGATTCAATGCAAATTATTGGTGAAGATACTTTGTCATTAAAGATTGTTAAAGACCATTTTAATTCCATTGTTGCAGAGAATTGTATGAAAAGTGAAGTCATTCAACCTATTGAAGGACAGTTTAATTTCGAACTTTCAGATAAATTCGTAGAATTTGGTGAACAAAATAATATGTTTATCATCGGTCATACGCTCATTTGGCATTCTCAGGTGCCCAAATGGTTTTTTGTTGATTCATTGGGAAATGACGTTTCTCGTGAGGTATTAATAAACAGGATGAAAAATCACATTCAAACCCTGGTTAGCAGATATAAAGGCAGAGTGAAAGGATGGGATGTGGTAAATGAAGCCATTCTTGATGATGGATCATGGAGAACAAACAAATTTTATGATATTATAGGTGAAGGCTATATAAAAATGGCTTTCCAATTTGCCCATGAAGCGGACCCTGATGCTGAATTATACTATAATGATTATTCAATGACCAAAGAAGGAAAAAGAAATGGCGTGGTCAGTATGGTTAGAAAATTGCAGGAAGAGGGTATAAAAATAGACGGTATTGGTATGCAGGCACATTGCGTTATGGATTATCCTTCAATAATGGAATTTGAAAAAAGCATTTTAGCGTTTGCTGCATTAAATATAAATGTAATGATAACCGAACTTGATTTATCCATATTACCACAACCGGAAGATGATTCCAGAGCGAATGTATCAATTTCTTATGAATATCAGCAAACAATGAATCCATATGTGAGTGACTTGCCGGAATCGGTATCTCTGGCACATCAAAAAAGGTACCTTGAGTTATTTAAATTGTTTATTAAACACCATGATAAAATAAGCAGGGTAACTCTTTGGGGTGTTACCGACAACCAGTCCTGGAAAAACAACTGGCCAATCTATGGACGCAAAGATTATCCTTTGTTGTTTGACAGGCAATATCAACCAAAACCCTTTGTAAATACAATAATCAATGAAGCTATTAGTGTGGAATAACCAGTTCTCAAATTCAAATTAGAAAGAAGTAATATTAAATTCAACATAAATAGAAATGAAGATCAAAAAAAGATATTTATTCCCCAATGACTATATGGCAGATCCTTCCGTACATGTCTTTAATGAAAGGTTATACATTTATCCCTCTCATGACAGGGAAAGTGGCATTCCTGAGAATGATAACGGTGACCATTTTGATATGAATGACTACCATGTGTTATCATTAGATGATGTAATGAATGGTGAAGTAACCGATCATGGGATTGTCCTGTCTGTAAATAAAATTCCATGGTCGGGCAGACAACTATGGGATTGTGATGTTGCCTTTAAAGAGGGGATATATTACATGTACTTCCCCCTTAAAGACAAAAATGATATTTTCAGGATTGGTGTTGCCGTAAGCAATAGCCCGGGAGGGCCTTTCGTCTCAAATACCGACCCTATCAAAGGCAGCTATAGTATTGATCCTGCTATTTTAGATGATAGTGATGGTAACTATTATATGTACTTCGGAGGTTTATGGGGAGGACAATTACAAAGGTATAAAGATAACAAAGCACTAGAAAATGCTAACCTGCCAGAAGGAAATGAACCTGCCCTGCCTTCAAGAGTAGTTCGCTTATCAGATAATATGATGGAATTTGCAGAGGATCCCAAACCCGTTTTTATTTTGGATGAATCAGGAAATCCTTTAAAAGCTAGTGATACTGAAAAACGCTTTTTTGAAGCTTCATGGGTACATAAATATAAAAACAAATATTATTTCTCCTATTCAACCGGAGATACCCATAATATATGTTACGCAATAGGAGATAATCCTTATGGACCATTTACATACAAAGGGATTATTTTAACGCCGGTGGCAGGATGGACAACTCATCATTCTATAGTTGAATTTAAAGGTAAATGGTATTTATTTCATCATGATTGTGTCCCATCCAAGGGCAAAACATGGTTACGTAGTTTGAAGGTTTGCGAATTACACTACAATAATGATGGTTCTATACAGACCATTTTGGGAATGGATGATTGAGAGTTTTTAAAAATTAAAAGAAAATAATATTAACACAAATGCTTGAATGATTGATGTTTATATTCAATTTTATAACATTTTTTCGAAAAGCATAGTGTTTTGATGTCCATTTTGCACGTTTTTTAATAGTCATTGTTCAATTTGTTATAATCATATGACCTTAAAAAAATTATTATTGTATCAAAATAAATCGTTTGATTTGAACCAGTTAATAAACTATGGTTAATAATTCTCAAAAATAGTTTAACTGTTCCAAAAAAGCGATATTGAACACTACCTTAAATTCATTTTCTTTTATGCGTCTCTTATCAACTAAATACAAAACAAGATAAAACACAAGCAATGAAAGGGCTACTAAAAATCATTTGTTTATTAATTCTTCTATTTTCAATATTTAATTCATGTGAATTAGATAAAGAGCTTTACCAAAAACCGGATTGGTTAGGTGGTTCAATTTTTGAAACATTAGAGAAAAAAGGCAATTATACTTCTTTTATTGAATTGGCTGAAAAGGCCGAATACAGAAATATCATTGAAAGTGATGTTTATACTGTTTTTGCTGCCGATGATGATGCATTCAAAGAGTATTTTGCCAGCAGGGGTATTGAATCGGTTTCCCAATTATCAAAGCGGGAATGTAAGTCATTAATGGCTATGGTTTCTTTACACAAGGGTCGTTCCCGGCAACAACTTATCTATCAATTTATAAATGACCAGTGGCAAGATTCAACAAGTGAATATTTATCACGTTTCTTTAGATGGAATGTGCCTGCTAAATATTACATACAAAAAGAAGTAGTTAAATATAATCCCGATTATAAAGGACAGGAACTCGCGATTTTAAATGACCATAAATGGATACCATGTATTTCAAGGGATCTTTTTGGAGATATTGGAGGTAAAACAGATGGATCTGATTATTTGTATTATTTCCCAAACTCCACATGGACTGGTTTACAATGGTATAATGCCGCCGTAATCGGTCCTGAAGCAGGGTGTTCCAATGGGTTTATATATTATATCGACCAGGTTGTCCCCTTAATGCCCAGTATCGAAGAATACCTTCGAAGTAATCAGGACAAATACGGAGTTTTTTATGACCTGATGCAACGGTTCGCAACGTATAGCCTTTCGTATGAGGAAGGACTTGATTATAGTGTTTATAGCAAAGGATATAACAATGTCATCAATATCGCATCTGAGGACGGTCCACAAAGTCTTGGTTATCAAGCCACCAATTTTTACACAGCCTATATACCCACGGATGATGTTATGCAGGAATATCTTAATAATGCTTTTTTAAATGGCAAATATCCATCCATTGATAGTGTTCCGGTTGAGACAATTATATATTTACTTAATGGTCATTTAGCCGGAAACTGGGTGATGCCATCACAAATAAGAACTGAATTCCTTAATCCTTATGGTGAAAATATAGATTTTGGCCTCGACGAAAATGTAACCGATGCCATACTGCTAAGTAATGGCGCCTTTTACGAATTAAATAAGGTTTTGGAACCATTGGCTTTCACAGCGGCCCCTGGTCCGTTATTTAAAGATAATAACTATTCAACCATCCTTAAGGCATTTAATGTAGTCGGTGTTATTCCAACCCTTTCCTATGCAGATGTTCCAGTTACTGTATTTGCTGCAGATAATAGTAAGCTCTTGGAATATGGCATAAGATATAACCATCTAAGGGAAGTATTTGAACAGCAAAATATTTTTGGAATATGGGAAGATATGGAAGAAGAAGATCTTATAGATTTTGTTTATGACCATATTATATATAAGGGATATGATGATTTTTCCGGTGAAGGGATAGTATATACCGCAACAGGTACTGGTGTATATTATAACGATAATACATTTATGGCCGGAGGTAACAGGGAAGCCAACGAGCAAATAGGGTTGATTGATGATATTAACAGTAATATTAATGGTGTTTTATACTTATTAGATAATCCCATTAAACCGCCAAAAGAAGATTTTGCCAGGTATATATACGGCAATGACGATTTTTCTGAGTTTTATTCACTTTTGGACAAAGCAGGTTTGGTTGACGAAATTCCTGACGAAGATAATTCTTCTTTGTATTATAAAAGATTGAAGTTTTTACAAACCTATGAAAACTGGACAGGTTTCTTGCCTGATAATGATGCAATTGTTGCTGCCGAAGCCAATAATTTAATACCGGAAGATATAGAAGAACTTAAAAACTTTTTAAAATATCACTTTGTAGCTAATGTGGTGATTAATGATTTCAGTACCGTTTCGAATGACTATGAAACCGCTTTCGTTGACTCTGTCGGAGTACCCATGGAACTTGAGATTCAATGTGTACCAAAACAGATGGTTGTTACTGATGGATCAGGCAAAGAAATACAAATTAATCATAATACTGCAAATGTTTTTGTAAGCGATGGTATTGCACACAGAATAGATTCAGTACTTATATCTAAATAAACAATTCAAAAAATAACAGTTAACAAATTATGAGAACTATATTGGTGTTTCGTACATTTCTAATACTCCTTTCAGTATGTATTAATATGTCAGCACAATCCAGGTTTATAATAAGCGGTCAAATCAAAGATGATATTGGACCATTAATTGGCGTTAACATTGTTGAAATTGATAAAGACGGCCGTTTTATTTCAGGGACAATCACTGATGTAGATGGTAACTTTACTTTGACTGTGAGTAAAAAGGATGCAACTGTTCAAGTCTCATATCTTGGATATACCACCCAGGTTCTTGAACTTGCAGGCAAAACAAAACTGAATATCAAACTGGAAGAGGAATCCATAAAAATGGACGAAGTAGTGATAACAGCTGATAAAATGGGTAACGATGGTATTATCTCTGTTAGAGACAGGTCTACTGCTGTAACCAGACTCGAATTAAAAGAAATGAACGAATTAATGACCTCCTCGGTTGAAGAAATGTTACAAGGAAGGCTTGGAGGAGTCGATATTGCAGCAGTTTCAGGAGACCCAGGTGCGGGTGTAAATATCCGTATCAGGGGAACAGCCTCCCTGAATGCCCGTAATGAACCTCTGATCCTTGTAAATGGGATCCCTTATGATGCAAACATAGATGATAATTTTGATTTCGGATCAGCCGATGTAGAAAAGTTTGGCAACCTTATTGATGTTGCTCCTGAAGATATTGAATCTATTGAAGTTTTGAAAGATGGAGCTTCAACGGCGATATGGGGGTCGAAAGCTGCAAATGGAGTATTAAGTATAAAAACAAAAAGGGGGCTTAAGTCTCCTCCTATATTTACATATACTTCGAAAATTACAAGATCTGAGGAACCAAACCCTATTCCTATGTTAAATGGTTATGAATATCCAAAACTAATAACGGATGCACATTTTAATAAGGCAATACCCAATGATCCTAGTAACTTACCAGATCCCATGGATAAAAATTATGCACAAAATACCAATTGGATTGAGGAAATTACCCGTATTGCATACACAACCAACAATAACTTTTCAGTACGAGGTGGTGGCGAAAAAACAAGATACAATATTTCAGCCGGATATATGAGCCAGGAAGGTACTACCATTAATACCAGACTTGATAAAATAAACCTTGGTACAGCGCTGGATTATGACTTATCCAATAAAATAAGATTGAAAACCGATGTTATGTATACCAAATACGACCAGGATGCAACGTATGACTGGGACAACTGGGATTATAAACACACCAATGATGATGGAACGGATTTTGATAAAACTGTGCGCACTATTGCTTACAAAAAAATGCCAAACATGTCGGTATATGAAAGGGATACATCCAATAATATTTTAGGCAATTATTTTACTCCGGAATATACCATACAAGGAAATGCAAAAGACATGTATAATCCGGTTGCTTTTGCCAATCTTGGTAAACATAACCGTAAACAAGATAATACCAGGGCTTTGTTTAATATTAAATATCAGATTATTGAGAACCTTGTATACGAGAGTACCATCACTATGGATTTCTTTGATCAGAAACGCAAGAAGTTCCTGCCCTTTAAGGCTATCGGATATCTTATTGATGATGATATTTCAAATCAGGCAAATGAAGAATTCCTAAAAAAGAATAACCTGCAAACTATCAATCAGCTGTACTATTCAATAAATATAAAAGACAAACACGAAATTTCTGCCCTGTTAAGGTTGAGGACAGAAGATGAAACTTCTAAAAAATACAATATTAAAACAAGCCGGTCAGCCTCACCTTTTTTACAAGAAGCTACTGGTAATGTTGATATTGTTAGCATTGAATCCGCTTCAACAACATTTAGGTCAATTAGTAATTATGGACAGATTCATTACAAATTTGCTGATAAATATATAGCTACAGTTGGATTAAACTATGAAGGAACTTCTAAATTCAGTAAGGAGAGCCGTTGGGGAACATTTCCATCCGTATCTTTTGCTTGGAGAATAAATAAAGAACCTATTATCAATAGAATTAAAGCTATCAATGACCTTAAATTAAGGTTTAGCTGGGGTATTTCAGGAAATACACCGAGAGATAACTATTTGTATTTTAACAGTTATGATGCTAAAGCAGAATACAGCTACAATGGAATTGCCGGTGTTAAGCCTGCAGGAGTTGAACTAACCAACCTGAAATGGGAGAACATAGAACAAATTAATCCGGGTCTGACAATGTCAGCGTTTAATAATCGCGTAACATTAGAAGCAGATTACTATATTAAAACCACTACTGATCTATACCTTGATAAATATAATATACCAACATATACAGGATATACCGTAATAGCACAGAACAGTGGTATAATGGAAAACCGTGGTTGGGAGTTTCTTACCAATATCACTTTTGTACAGAGACAGAAGCTTAATATCCAGGCAAGCTTCAATTTATCTTCTAATGAGAATGTTGTTATCCAAATGCCTGAAAATTATGCACTTGAATATGGTAACATGCTTAATAATGGAAATTATAAAATTAATATAGAACCTGGAGGTTCCCTCGGTGGATTTTACGGATATGAATACCTTGGTGTTTATAAAGATAATACTGAGCTTGTTGCCCTGGATGCTAACGGAAATCAAATTTATGATATTGGAGATGTTCCATTACAAATGATTCATGGTTCAGGTTATTTTTTCCAACAAGGTGACGCTAAGTATAAGGACCAAAATCACGACGGAGTTATCGATGAACTTGACCTGGTTTATTTAGGTGATCTAAATCCTGACTTAATGGGAGGATTAGGGCCAAGGGTTTCATATAATACTAAAATGGGTGAATTTGTAGTAAATGCATTTTTATACTTCAAATTAGGTCAGAAAATTATTAATCAAACCAGGATGGACACTGAAAATATGTACTATGAAGATAACCAAAGTGTGGCAGTAAATTACCGATGGAGAAAGCCCGGTGATGTAACTGACATGCCAAGAGCGCTAAGCGGTGAGGGTTACAACTGGATGGGATCAGATCGTTTTGTAGAAGATGGATCATTCATAAGGTTAAGGACTACATCATTCAGCTATAATCCTTCAGATGATATTTGCAAGCAGATAGGTTTAAAGGAGCTTAGACTTTTCGTTACCGCTTATAATCTTTTTACATGGACCAAATACCTGGGGCAGGATCCTGATGTTGCACAACCCAGTGATCCTAAAATATTGCCAAAGGATAACAGCCGCACACCTCCAAGTAAGCAAATTATTTTTGGAGCAAATATTACATTCTAATCATATTGAAAAAGTAATAAAGATGAAAAACAAATTTAATATATACATTATTATCACAGTGGTAATAATATCCCTGTTAGGTTCTTGTACCGACTGGATGGAACTGGAACCTGAGGACAAGCTAATACGCCAGGAATTCTGGCAAAAGGAAGGCGATGTTGAAGCTGTCACGGCGGCAATGTACGATGCATTCAGAGAAACATCGTTAAAATCACTTATGATGGGTGAAGTCAGAGGTGATCTGGTTTACTTTAATGCTAACCAATACAGAAACTATGCCAGAATATCTGAATCCAATATACAACCGGACAATCCGGAAGTGCAATGGAAAGACTATTATTCTGCTATTAATCTGGCCAATACCCTGATTCAATTTATGCCTATGGTAATAGAAAACGACAATCTATTCACTGAAGCAGATATGGAAAAGGTTAAAGCAGAAGCTCTCTTTATAAGGTCATTAACATATTTTTACCTTGTTCGTCTTTATAAAGATGTTCCGTTACTTTTGTCTGCCTCGAGTTCAGACACTGTGAATTTTTATGTTGAAAAAAGTGATGAGGCTGTTGTTCTGGATCAGATAATAAGCGATCTGGAATATGCCGAGTCTATTGCAATATCAAAGGAAAATATAGATGAAAATACCACGCAATTTATATCGGATCTGACACTTTTTAAAGGCAGGGCAAATAAATACTCGATACAAACCTTACTGGCCGATGTATATTTGTGGAAGGAGGATTATCAAAAATGTATAGAATATTGTGATAAAGTTATTGATTCCAAATTATTCTCGCTTATAAATGAAACAGACTGGTTTAATATATATTCACTCGGTAATTCTAAAGAAAGTATTTTCGAAATACAATATAGCGAAGCAAATAAGGAAACAAATCCTATTTATAATAAGCTTCTGCCAATATCGGGAGGTTCATTAGCCTATTTCTACGATGAGGTTTCAACCCTGTTCCCAAAAAGATTGAATTATCCAGAAGGAGATGTTCGTTATGCTAACAGGAATATTGGTCCAAAAGCAAAATATTTACTTTTAGATAACGAAGGAACCGGATTATGGAGGGACTATAGTCAAAAAGATGCCAATTTTATATATTACAGATACGCTGATATATTATTAATGAAAGCGGAGGCATTGGCTGAACTTGGCAGTTTCGTCGAATCGCAGGAAATTATAAATGAAGTTAAAGTAAGGGCAAATATTGCTCCCATCTTTCCGGAGCAATCAATATCGGAATTCAGGACAGTCCTACTTGAAGAACGGGGACGTGAATTTATATTTGAGGGTAAAAGATGGTTCGATCTCTTAAGGTTTGCTAAAAGAAACCATTGGGCGAATAAGAATTTTCTTATCACGATTCTTGTAAATAAAGTAACTGATGAGGACCAAGCAGCAATTTTAAAAGGAAGAATATTGGATCCCAATGGTTTTTACCTCCCTATTCCGGAGTCCGATATTAAGTATAATGATAAATTGAAACAAAATCCCTATTATGACAGATAAAATAATTGCCATGAAAAAATCAATATACAAAAAAAATATAACCATGAGTAAGATTAAATATATTCTAACATTGATGTTGGTTATGATGTTAGGCTGTGAGGAAAAAGAAATCCAAAGATGGGAAGACAGATCAACCGAACAACAAATAACGGAATATATAATCGCCAGAGATACAATATACTCTGAATTCAAAAAGGCCATGGATATTGGTAACATGAGCGGTCTGTTAAATACAAGAGGGCCATTCACATTGTTTTTACCCGATAATAAAGCCATGTATGAATATTATGATGAGGTGGGTATAAATTCAATAGAAGAGTATAGAGATTCCATAAACTATTGGAGAAATCTTGTGCTTAACCATGTAATTCCCGTAATTTATAAGACAAATGACATTCCTCCCGGCGCCATTCCTACACGCAATGGACTTGATGATTTTCTAGTCGCAGATATAGAGTTTGTAAATGGGAAAGGATATTTAATAATAAATAAAGAATCTTATGTCACGGACGAAAATGAAGAAACAGCTAATGGAGTTATCCACCGTGTAAATAAAGTGATTAAAATAATAAAAAAACCTACTCCCAGTATCCTTGATTTACTTGATGAATATAAGATATTTGTTGAGGGTTTAAAACGTTCAGGAATCTATGATACATTAAACAAAGTTACTGTTCCCTACGGATTAATGAATGTACGGACTAGGTATACAATCTTGGCTGTTCCTGATTCCGTTTACTACCTGGAAAATATATTTAGCATCGAAGACCTGATTGCCAGGTTTGATGATAAGGTGGGAGAAATTACCGATGCAACCAATGGATTTTACAAATATATGGATTACCATTGCTTGGAAGGTACGCATTATACATCAGCTATATATGATGGATCTTACCCCACCATGTCAAGGGAAGGTTTATTGAAAATAATCACTGATGGCCTACAATTCAAAATAAATCCTGATCCGGAAACAGGCGAATATACCGAAATCATAGTGAAAAATTCAAATATCCCTGCCAAGAATGGCACTATACATACAGTTAATACGATCCTGGAAGAAAAAGAGCTTCCCCCGGAAGTTATTCACATTGAAATGACAGAGTTCCCGGATATAATGGAGATGGATTGTTTTCGTACTGAATTGAGAAATTTTATGGATCCTGAAAACTCATTTGTAAAAATAAAGTGGAAAACAGCGCCATATTGCCAATATTACTATAAACCCGGCGAACCCTGTTCATATAATGATTGTATTGTTATGGCCGAAGGCTATTGGGAAGTGGAAGCTACCATACCCAAAATAAAGAAAGGAAAATACCAGATGATATCCAGGTTTAAGAAAGGTGGAAACAGGGCAAACATAGCAGTGTATGTTGATGGTGTAAGGAAAGAGGAAGTGATAGTGCTTAATGATGACTTTGGTTATTTTGATTTTCCAATCTTTGATGTTGACTGGAAAACAACTGCAGAGCATAAAGTAAAGCTTAAAACAATTACTCCGGGGATAGTAATGTGGGATTACCTTGAATTCAGACCAATTGAAGAATAATTAAGTTGCACCATATGTTCCGAACTATTAAAATAAAGAAATTATAAATTATATAATAAATAATATTTAATATTAAAA
>JAFGOZ010000380.1 GCA_016926235.1 Bacteroidales bacterium
GAAAATTATGTTTTTCGATGCCCTTGAAAATCGAAGATTTTCAAGGGTTTTATTAACAATTTAAACTTGTCAAAGTAGAATTAATATCAATCTCAGAAATAAAATATTCTTCATCCTGAAAGAACATAAAAATATCTTCTACATCACTCTTATTACATTCAGCCATGAAGAAAATATCCCAATAGAGAAAGAATTTATCCGGATTAAAATTTTGAGGGCTTGGAGTTTTATTTGTGTAGGGAATTGCTTTGTATTTTCCTAAATCCGTAAGTTCAAAGAATACGCTTAACGGTTTTATTCCTCTGAAATAGATATCTTCATCAGGAGTGTATAAAATATAAAAAGCTTTAAATGATTGTGTGTTGTTTTTATTCTGTTTTGATACAAGTTCATTTTCTTTTCCTCCTGATTCTTCACCCATTAGGAGGTTTATTTTATGAAGAGTTTCATTAAATATTTTTTGTTCCGAGTTATTTAGTACATTCTTTTTCCCAAGAATGGTTTTTATAATATCAATTGTGGAGAATGTAAGATTTATTATTTCAGTGGTAACTTCTATTTCGTAATCACGGATGGAGTCATAAATGGACTCAAGGTTGTGGGTGATTTGTTCAATTTTGTCAAATCCAAACATGGAAGCAGCGCCCTTTAAGGTGTGCATTACCCTGAATATTTCATCTATAGCTACTTTATCCTGTAAATTTGATTCCAGGCTGATTAACTGGGATTCTAATCCATATATAAGTTCATGTGCCTCTTCAATAAATTTATCCTGGAAATCCATAAGCTATCTTATTGATTGATTGATACATTTGGCAACAATTTTCAAAAATTTCTCCTGTTCAAAAGGTTTATTGACCCAGGTAGTCACTTTTACATTTTCTGCTTCTTTTATTTTGTCCATACTTCTTTCAGTAGTCAACATGATTATAGGTATAAATTCATACTTTTTCTTACTGCGAACCTCTTTTACCAGCTCAATACCATTAAGTTTGGGCATATTCAAATCGGTAATCAGAAGATCGATCTGGCGGCCATCGAATAATTTCAAAGCTTCCATTCCATTCGCTGCTTCCAGTATTTCACAATCAAGTTTTGTAAGGTTGTGTTTTATAACCCACCGGGTATTTTCAAAATCGTCCACTACAAGTATTTGTTTTTTCATCTTGAAAATAGTTTTTTTAGTAACAATTTTAATTTTTCAATGTCCATTGGTTTCTTCATCCAATATGTAACATGTTTATTATAAGCATTGTCTATAATATCTTGATCTGTTTCTGAAGAAAGGATTATCACGGGTATTCTCTCATATCCTGATATTTCTCTTATTTTTGTCATTAAATCAATCCCATTCATTTCAGGCATGATATAATCTGAAATTACTGCATCTATTTTCTTTGTTTTTAAAATTTGGAATACATTAGAAAGTTTTTGACAGGAAAAGGTTTGATAACCTTGATTTTGTAAAGATTCAGCTACAATTTCATTGGATATTCTAAAGTCATCTATAATAAGTATGCTTTTAGGCATCGTGTATATGTTTCTAATAAATTTACCAAAAAAAAATGGAAATACATACAGATATGATAATTATCATGCATTCAATGAAAGGAATTTACTTAAGGACAATAAAATTAGTAGATTATCAGGCGGTTTTGAGTGTTTGGCAAAATAATTCTATGTATTCATTTAAATCTTTTCTCCTGTATTGAAGGATGAACCTTGGATGATCCAGGGGTATTATTCTGTCAAAAAGCTTTAAGTTCTGATTTAATTCACTAAAGAGTTTATAATTTCTACCAGTCCCAAGGCAGTAACAAATATCTGTTTTAATATTAAATTCCATCTGTTTTTTTAAGGATTCAATAATAAAAGGAGAAACAGCCTTTTGTAAAGCCCTGTTGTCATAGTAGTTGTAATTTACATCTTTTCCCCTGTCATTTTTTATTAAAAAGCCAAGTGGAGAAACAGCGCCTATATAAAAATCGCTATAAAACTTTGTCACACCTCCTAGCCTTTCAATTACCCCGTAAATAAATTCAGAGGATAATTCACGTGAGTGAAACTCCTTAAGCTCAATTCCGCAAACTTCATTTAGACGAACAGTATCTGTGAACATCAGCCCGGTTATTCCGGCTCCATGCCGGCCTGGATTTATGCCAAGAATCATTCGGCGGGGATGATTATCGTGGTAAAACCTGGTATAAAATTCCTCCATTACTCGTAAAGTAATTTTGGAATGATCACCAATATAGGGATTCATTACTTTTATACCCGGAGGCAGAAGACTGTCATCAAGGGAAAGGTTTTTATAGAAAGCTATGATTTTTTGGTAAAGCTCCATTTACATTTCCATTTCCAGGCCAATGGGACAATGGTCTGAACCCATAATCTGGTCTAGTATGTACGAATCTTTTATATTTTTTATAAGTCCATTGCTGACAAGAAAATAGTCAATACGCCAGCCAATGCCTTTCTCTCTTCCTCTAAATCGCATGTTCCAGAATGTATATTGTACTTTGTCAGGATAAAAATTTCGATAGGTGTCTGTCAAGCCGGCATTTAAATAGTTTTGCATTCCGTCAATTTCTGCCTGCATATAACCAGCGGTTTTATTGTAGTTGGGTTTTGGACGGGCAAGGTCAATGGGTTGATGCGCTACATTGAAATCTCCTGTAAAAATTACCGGTTTTTCAGATTCCAGCTTTTTTATAAAAGCAAGCAGATCTTTATCCCATTCTTCCCTGTAATCAAGTCGTTTAAGTTCAGAACCGGAGTTAGGCACATATACATTTACAAGATAAAAGTTATCATATTCTGCAGTAATTACCCTTCCTTCATTATCATGCTCTGGTATTCCCATATCAAGTGTATGGCTTATAGGTTTTATTTTTGAGAATATAGCAGTGCCTGAATAGCCTTTTTTTTCTGCTGAATTAACCAGCAGCTCATAATCATTCATCAGGGATGCAATTTTTTTTACATCTTCATCCTGGGCTTTGGTTTCCTGTATGCAAACTATATCGTGGTCCAGTTCTTTTATTATTTCATAAAAACCTTTGTTAACCATTGCTCTAATTCCATTTACGTTCCAAGAAAGTATTTTGATCTTTTCTGCCATAATCATTGTTTTTGTTTACCAGCTAATTTACTATTTTATTAGTAACATTTAATAAATGAAATTGTTGATTATTGAATAATTAGTCAATTATCAGATGTTGAATTATTGTGTGATCCGGTTGCTTGTTATGTACTTTAGTAAAATCAGCCTGGTCATCGAACCAGCCCGGAACTTTTTCCCGACAAAGCTTTGTTGGTTTAATGGAGATAATTGAACCATACGATGACCATGAATAATCTTTAAAGTTTTTGGTAAATCCATGATGGACGGGATTCTGATGTATGTAAACTATAAGGTTTTAAAGATGCCTTTTGGATGTGACTATTTTCCTTTCGAATGGAGTTTCAAATATACATCCTGTTCTATTAAAAGATTGATTATAGGCTTGGGCGTATGCGTTAAATAAGTGAGAGAATTGTTTAGAGGGCGTTGGTTTTCTATGAAGTAAACCCCTGTCAACGGTTGAAAACCGTTGACAGGGGTTCTGGTTTTATTCACTGACAGTGGTCGTAGACCCTATCTGAGGTTTTTGCAGGAAATGGTAAAATCTCATCTTTATCCTTTATCCTAATCAAAAAATGGAAATGATTTTTCAACAGGCACCAGGCATAAGTATCAGCTACAAGAGAAATATATTTATCATATAAGTTTAGGAATTAGGAATAGTTATCATTTGTTCTGAAAATATTTTCACCATTATTACATCTGTTATAGATATGGTAGTAAGTGTTGTGTTTAAGAGGAGTTGGGTTTGACATAAAATCATTCCTTATTTTTTCAAATATAATTTTTTTTCACTAGTGTCCGACAAATATTTGTTTATCCACTACGTGGAATATATTGCTTTTGTAATGTCTTATTCTACAATACTTAATCCGCTA
>JAFGOZ010000043.1 GCA_016926235.1 Bacteroidales bacterium
CGAATGCTTACGGTGTAACTGAAGATCTTAAAATGCTTGGCTATGATGTGAAAGGAATGGGGAAACCTCTTACAGAATATTTAAAGAGTGGAGCTAAAGTTCTTACATTTTAATAGTATAACAGACCTTCCCTTGAAGTGGTCAAAGTCGGACGGAATTCTCAAAATCAGACACACTTATAAGACCTCGTTTGGGTGTCTTTCTGGTTTGGTGCCAGTTTGGTGCCAGGATTTGGAGTATTTTTAACAATATCGAGCGATAATTATTATCAGGTTGGTAGTGGTTGACACCATTCTTCTCTATCCCAATCAAACCTACAATTCAAATCCTGATCAGTCATACATGATTACATATTTGTATTTTGTTCAGGTAAGGTATAACTTGCATAATGAAATCGACTTCATATGCCAAGCATCATCGAAGGATATAATTACGACATCTTCATCTCCTACCGCCAGAAAGACAATAAATATGATGGATGGGTAACGGAGTTTGTTGACAACCTCAAGAAGGAACTGGAAGCTGCCTTCAAGGAAGAGATCAGTGTTTATTTTGATATAAACCCTCATGATGGATTATTAGAGACCCACGATGTAGACGCTTCCTTGAAAGATAAGCTGAAGTGTCTGGTCTTTATTCCTATCATTTCCCGTACTTATTGTGATCCGAAGTCCTTTGCATGGGAGCATGAATTTAAGGCATTTGTAGAACTAGCAACGAAGGATCAGTTTGGTTTGAAGATAAAACTACCAAATGGTAATGTGACAAGCAGGGTGCTGCCTGTCCGTATTTATGATTTGGACACTTCGGATATCAAGTTATGTGAATCAGTGTTGGGAGGTGTGCTGCGCAGTGTGGACTTCATCTATAAATCTGCCGGTGTCAACAGACCATTAATGTCAAAAGAAGAGAATCCACAGGATAATCTGAACCATACAAATTACAGAGACCAGATAAATAAGGTAGGTAATGCCATTAAGGAAATCATTGCTTCAATAGAAACGCATGAAAAAAAGCTTGAGGTAGTCTCAAAGGAAGACTTTAAACCAGTATCCGTCCCCGGGAAAAGCAGTAATACAAAAACCATTGCCGGATCAATCATAGGATTGGCATTAATTATATTTGTAATCTTCTTTATCCCAAAGTTATTTAAATCTAAAGAACCCGTTGAAAAATCAATTGCGGTACTTCCTTTCAAGTTGCTTAGTGATGAACCTGATAAACAATATCTGGCTGATGGCATGATGGACGCTATTACACTACATCTTTCAAAAATCAAAGATTTACGAGTAATGTCCAGAACATCAGTTGAACAATACCAGGGAACAACAAAAACTACACGACAGATTGGGAAAGAACTTGATGTTGAATATTTACTTGAGGGCAGCTTTCAAAAGTATGGTGATGATGCAAAATTGATTGTCCAGTTAATTAAATCAAATGAGGAAAGGCATGTCTGGGGAAATGAATACAGTAGTAAGTGGAGTGAAGTTTTTTCGTTGCAGAGCGAGGTCGCACGATCTATTGCTAAGGAATTGAATGCTGTTTTATCACCTGAAGAAAAACAACTCATTGAAAAAACACCCACCACAAGCCTTACGGCATACGATTTATACCTCAAAGCTAACGAATATAAGAAGGAATATAGTAGAACAAGAAATCTTGGCTCTTATAAGACAGCAGTTAATTTGTATAAAGCTTCCCTTGATATAGATTCAACTTTTGCAAAGGCTTATATTGGATTAGCCTGGGCATATTATGACAGATTTTATTGGCCTGAATTCTTCAAAGAATATTTTTTGGATTCTTGCCTGGTGCTGGCAAATAAAGCTCTTTCAATAGATGATAAATTGGATGAAGCATATTATCTGAAAGGAGTATATTACCGGCAAAATGGAAACATTGAAGAAGCCTTGAGTAGTTTTGATAAAACAATAAAAATTAATCCAAACTATTATTTAGCATATACTGCAAAAGGATCTCTCTTTTCAGATGTTTTATCCGATAATAGAAAAGGTCTGGAAAATTATCACAAAGCACTAACACTTGTTAGCGGGGATGAGCGTCCGTCTATATTAATATCTTTAGGTAACATCTATCTGGGTTTGGGATTCACTGATAAAGCAAAATACTTTTATCAGGAAGCATTTGATATAAGTAATAATCAGTTACAATATCTCTGGAATTTAGCAAATATGGAATTTAGCCTTGAAAATTATGAAGAATCTTTGAAATTGCTTAAAAAGCGACTCGTAATTGATTCAACATTGTTATTTAACCTACATTTTTATCTTTACCCTCCGGGTCATATTAATGAAGCTTATATTCATGCCAATAAACTAATTGAAAGGCACAAAAGATCTGGAACACCGATGTACTATTTCTCGCATCGTGTAGGCTATACATTTTATCAGATGGGCAGGTTAAAAGAAGCTGATGACTATCTTAAACAACAAATTAAATATAGCGAAGAAAGCATAAAGCTCAACAGGTTTTATGCACAAATGAAGCATGCTCATTATGACCTGGCAGCTACTTACGCCTTCTTAGGTAATAAGGATAAAGCCTACAAAAATTTAGATGAATATAATACAATGCATTATTTTAGTTTAGGATTTATAAGCTTTGTTGAAAACGACCCTCTGTTTGCAAGTATCCGTAGTGAGGAACGATTTCAAAAAATCGTGCAAGATATGAAAGCTAAAAATCAGGCAGAGAATGAAAGAGTGAGGAAATGGCTTGAAGAGCAGGGGATGTTATGAACCATTGATCCTGATCATAAATACACTTAACAACTGACCCCCCAAATCCAGAGTTAAATCCTTGTTGTTTAAATTGTATGTTATACTTTGTCAGACCTCCCTCTGAAATGGTCAAAGTCGAACGGATTTCCGAAAAATCAGACATCTGAAAGACCATTTGGGGGTGTCTTTTTTGTTGGTGCCAGTTTGTGGCCAGGATTTGGGGAAAAATTAAGTGTTGTTACAATAGATTAACTTCCTTTCAAATTATAGGAAGTTTGAAGTCTGGAGCAAAAAATTATCTGTCAAAGGTTGGATTTTATATATGACTCCTCCTGGTAAACAAATTTTTGGTTTTAGATTGACTTTGGTTTAAATTTGATAATGAATTAAATAATCCTCAGATGTCAAGCATTATTAAAGGATATAACTATGACATCTTCATCTCCTACCGCCAGAAGGACAACAAGCATGACGGTTGGGTAACAGAATTTGTGAATAATCTCAAGGGCGAACTC
>JAFGOZ010000381.1 GCA_016926235.1 Bacteroidales bacterium
AAAAAATACAATCATTCCAAGGTTCAGATTTGAGCCCAAATCTCGAAAGGGTCGAAATACGTCAAGTAAGGTGTAATACAGCACAACGTTGAGGGTATGCAGCGGGCGGGAAGTCGTGGCCGGTTCATTATCCACCGTTACTGCCCTTGCCAGCGAGCCTGAAGCTTGCAAATTGCTCTGAAACCCGCCTGATGTATACCCTATGTTAGCGGTTGTTATTCATATTCAATTAGATAATCGGTCTTTAAATTATATTTTAAAAAAGTTTCAGACACCCGAATCAATCGTGCCTTAGAATCATAAAAAAACTTGTAGTCATACTCATCTGTATATTTTGGCTCAAGCATATTTTTATTAATCATTTGGGGTGGTGGTGGAAACTCTGAACCTTTATTTTTACGATATTTTCGCTTTAAATATCTTGATTTCTTTACTTCTTTTATCAATTTTCCTGATTGGTCATATACATAATCATACGCCCAATTGTCTCCAGAAGCATTCCATATCTCTTTTAAAATCTTTTGTGAATCGGAGTTATATTCTATTCTATATCGGTCAATATCATACCCACACTGATGAATTCCCTCAGTTTCATAACTTGTCAAATTATTTAATGAATCGAATTCATAAATCCTTTCAAATTCAGCGACACCTTCTGGAACAAATGATTCTTTAACTCTATTTCCAAATTTGTCATATGAGAAATCCCAATCAATAAAATAACTAATTGAATCTCTTGTTTCATTATAAAAATTGATTCTCAGCTTGTTTATCAAACCGAACTCATTATAGAAATATTGTTCAATCTCATATTCGTTGAAAGTAACATCTTCAATCCCTTTGCATAATAATCTGCCTATTGAATCGTACTCATAATTATACTTGAAAAGTCTCAACGTATCACCATTTTCATTTTCAAACCTTCTACTGATTAGTAATGTGTCTGAATTATCATATTCATATATTTCTCTTTCGATACTGTCCAATGGTTCATAAAGAAAATTGCAATATTCTGCTTTCCTAAGAATCAAACATTTATTATTAAGCTCAATTTTTTCCACAAGGATTTTTTTATCTTCCTTTTGTACAAAAAGATTGATAGCTTTAAATTCTGGATGTTTTAAATCATTGAGTTCTATCCAATCAGAAATAGTCTTTTGTCCCATTGATAGTAAAGGAATCGCAGTGAAAATTAATATCCAAATCTTTCTAATCATAGTTTTAGCTTGTACGCAAACTCTGTTTTTATAATAACCGCTAACGTTGGCGGTATGGTTTGTTGCCGATTTCGAAGCACTTTCCTATCAAACTACACCGAACTTTAATAAGTGCGAAAACCTTGGAACTAGCACTGCACCGGCAATAAACTATACCGCGTGTTGTATGCCGTTTTTTATTCAAATTTCTTATAGTTTTTTGTCCAATAATCTTCTATATATGCCCACTTGTCTCGAAACTTTTCTGGCCATTTATTTTCAGAGTGAATTAGATTCCTTTGGTTACCTTTTGTTCTATATATGAATATTCCTTTTTTAGGTTCGTGTTCACAAAAGATACCATTTATTTCACCTACTTCTATAGCTCTGAAATCGACAATCTTAAACAATTTGCTTTCCCAATTTACATCTGCACATCCTGCTCTTTGGTAAGAATACCAATATATAGAATTTTTAATTTTCTTAGGGTCCGCAAAATCCGTAAAATTCTGAATCTCCTGAAAGGATTTAGTAGTCTTATTAAACATTACTAATTCACTGATTCCTCCAATATTTGATAATTGATACATCCTTATATCCAATATCCCATCATAATCAAAATCCTCAAACTCAAAACCATTTGTCGCATAATCTCGGTGGATATAGACTGTATCCTTTTTTCTGTCAATTATTGTCAAGTTGCAGGAAGTATCTCTACCAGGAAAACTCTGGAAAACAATATAATCAATCCCTTCAATAGTCAATGTGTCAATCAATAATTTTGAATCATTCACAGTATCATTTTCAGATGAAATGTTGAAATTCAAGTCTGTTCGAATGAATTTATCATTATTAGTTGATTTATTCAAACAACTAATAACAAAAAACTAAGTATTATTATAATATAAACCTTCATAGTATCAAGTGTTTAAAATGGCATACAACGGATGGTCGTATGCTGCGTAGCCTGTGTCGCGCCTGCGGCAGGCTATGCAGTATACGACGTGTTGTGCGTTGCCAATTCTACTACTAGACATTATAATATCATTGTCAATGAAATAATCCTCCAAACTCAATGCCTTTAGAATATGTTCCTTATTTCGTTCGTCAAATATTTCTTCTGTCACCCAATAAATCTTTCCGTATCCTTCAATCATCTCAATTCGAGAAATGTTGAGACTTTGCATCTTAATCTCTGATTGCTTTGGTTCAATTGATTCTGAAACATATGTAAACCATCCTGACCAAGGAATTCCCTTTTTAGGAGATTTAGACGTAGGGGCTTTTGAAATAGAATGGAAATAGTCTGGGTTCGTTACACACAACATCTCTGGTTTCCATGTTTTTATTACCAAATCTACAATTTCTAATATTTTTTCTTTAGTGAAAAGCTCTTGGTCTTTCATATTAGTAATTCCAAATACAAAAGCTGGAAATCTATTACTTGGGAATCCGAGTGTATATTCAATACCAAATGAATCATTTATTGTATTGTGAAAATTACACATGCTAGTTATTTCTGCGATATCATCCTCTTTATATCTAATCGGTTTTACAGCACATGCATTTAATCCTTGTTTTACTTGAGTATAAACCGCAGGAAAAGAATTGTCATAATCAAGAATGTTAATCCTCGCAGTTTTTCTATTATAGATTTTCCAATCAAAGTGACCAAGTTTTTCACTAATCAATTTATGAAAATCCATTAATAATTCTGCACGTTCTCTTATTGTGTATTTCTCGCTTTGTCCAAATGCTTTTAATAGTAATTTCATGTTACTGTCTCTCTTCTTTGGTTACGCACAACGTTACGCATATGCCTAGTGGCGGATTGCGGACGATTCAACTGTCAAACCGTGGTGAAGTTTGAGCGGGCGAAAAGCCTTGCAAA
>JAFGOZ010000382.1 GCA_016926235.1 Bacteroidales bacterium
TGAAAGATAACCCAGTTAGCTAAAAACAGAAATATGCATGTCACCGAAGGCTTACGGACAATTGCCATCAGTAGCTTCTCAGATGATGTTATCAAATACTTATTCAGTGAAAACTGAAAACTCACTTGGCTATAATGTTAATTTCTTATATAATTTCAAAATTCACCTTAGTTTTTCTATGTGTCTAGGAGCTCAACTAAAATATACTTCATATACTCAAAATACAACACTTGAGAAATCTGATACCATATATGGATTTTGGTACAGAGCAATGAATTATAATACAACGCTAGTCAGTTTACATGAGATAGATGCTACTATTCTAAACATTCCAAATGATTTATTCTTTTATCACAACAGGATAGATGAAAATGGGCTACTGTTCCTTAAGTCAAATCTCTCAAACAACTTGTGCGACATACAACAAATTTATTTATCATTTCCTTTAGGGGTTATATATTATCCAGTTAAATCTAAATTTGATTATTCATTAAAACTACTGCCACAATACTTATTTTCATATAAAAAGAATAGTATTTATTATTATGATCAGGTGTTTGATTTGGATTATTTGAACCCAAAGAAATTTAATCTTAGCGCCAGTTTAGAGATAAAATATACTTTGACAAAGAAACTACATCTTTCCTTAGGTTTCAGCAGAGGAATTATTAACTCATACAAGCTACTTGATATATACGATTATCGGTTAAAATACAAAACAAATAGTCTCAATCTAAATATCGGATATAAAATACACCTTTAGAGGATTTTTAATTTCATAGTTAAAACATTATGCGCAATAAAATAATTTATATCTTGACACCTTTAATATTGTCGTGCCACAGTTTATAACAATGTGTATAGTGCATAAGGGTTTCAGTGGTTTTCGAGTAGTATCACTCGCATCAATTTTTGGTGGTAAATTGATAGGTTTGAAGTCCGTAATCCCTTACGACACCATACACTAACCGTTGGCAACAAGTGTAAAGACAGATGACCAGACAGATACGATATTGACAAGTAATAACGAAAGAAAGGATTTAGCTTTTTGATAGGACAGTGCAAATTTGATGGAAATTTATTTTGTTTTTTTCTTCCCACCCGCAAAAAAGAAGAAGGAGACCCCACCCACATTGCACACATTGGCAAAGCCCCACGAGCCAACGCGAAAATCAAAGCTTAACCAAAGAGTGCAATTTTCCTGACACACTTGTATTATATTGGGACTTTTATCCTTAAATAATGTTAATAGGAAAAAGAAAATAAATTATACTTTTGCAATATGGAGACCAATAACTTAGATAATATATTGTTAAACGAGCCTGAGGTTGAATATGAAGACCTTAGCAGTGGTGTGTTAATGGAAAAGCCCTTTAACCCAGCTAAAATTGATATTACCACCAAGCACCTCACCATCGACTTGTTAATTAAGCGTTTAAAAGCCAACCCAATTGAGATTGATTTAGCGCCAGCATTTCAGCGAAAAAGTGATTTGTGGGATGAACAAAAGCAAAGCCAGCTGATTGAATCGTTATTAATAAAATTCCCCTTACCTGCTTTTTATTTTGATGGCTCTGATAATAATAAATGGCTGGTTGTCGACGGGTTGCAGCGTTTAAGCTCGCTAAGGAATTTTGTAATACTTAGAAAACTTAAATTAAAAGGTCTGGAGTTTTTAAATAAACTGGAAGGAATGGGGTTTGACGAATTGCCCAGAAACCTTCAGAGGCAAATTGAAGAAGCTCAAATAACTGCTTATATTATTAACCCTGGTACCCCAGACGAAGTAAAGTTCAATATTTTTAAACGTATCAATACAGGTGGTTTAATTCTTAATTCACAAGAAATTAGGCATGCACTAAATCAGGGGATTTCTGCTACATTTATTGCCGAACTGGCTGATTTAAAGGAGTTCAAAGAAGCTACTGAAAATGCATTGAACCCAAACCGGATGATGGACAGAGAATTTGTAACCCGTTTTATGGCATTTTACCTGTATCCGCATACCGAATATGTTCCAGATTTGGACACATACATGAACAGGGCTATGAGCGATATTAAAAAACTAAGTCAGGTTCAGCGTGATGAAATAAAATCGAATTTTATTAAATCAATGAAATTGGCAAAAACAATTTTTAATAATTGGGCTTTTCGAAAATCAGATAAATTTCCCGACAAAAGAAAACCTATAAATAAAGCATTGTATGAAGTTTGGAGTGTATCACTAGCAAAACTAAATGATATTGAAAGGTCTAAGTTGATTCAAAAAAAAGAAGTGGTTTTTAAAGAATCATTAAA
Source organism: Bacteroidales bacterium (assembly GCA_016926235.1). The sequence goes on from JAFGOZ010000382.1 coordinate 2,299, forward strand.
CCTTATAAAAAACGATTCAAACTTTTATGCATGCATAACTACTTCTACTGGTAACAAATCAAGCGTAAATTACAGATTTAGCAAGGTTGAATCAATTATACAAGAAACATTGAAATTATGATTTCACATATAGAAATAAAAAATTTTAAATCGCTGAAAAAAGCTTCTGTATCAATTCAAAACCTGAATTTGCTTATGGGGCTTAATGGCATGGGTAAAAGCTCATTTATTCAGATGCTTTTACTACTTATGCAAAGCGACAAACTTGAAGATAGGATAATTGATTTAAACGGAATTTTAGCCCAGATTGGGCAGGGGAAAGATGCTTTATACCAATATGCTGAAGAAGAGAAAATTGTTTTTGAATTAACTTTTGAAGGGTATCCTAAATTTACATGGAAATTTGCTTATCAGAAAGATAAAGAAAAACTAACTGCGGAAAATGGTTACACAAAAGACCAAATGAGTTTTTTCAGAAAGAGCACTAAGCTTTTTCAATACATTAGTGCTGAACGCATAGGCCCGAGAGATATTTATGAAGCATCAAGCGTTGTAGTTGGAGATAAAAAGCAATTAGGGTTGTTAGGTGAATATGCTGCTTATTATATCAATATTTTCGGTCAGGAACATGAAGTGGTTGAAATGTTAAGGCACCCTAAAGCAAATTCTTTCAATCTCCTTGCACAAATGAACGCTTGGATGAATGAAATTTCGCCTGGTATTTCACTAAATACAAAATACGTTCCTGAAGTAAATAAAGTGATTCTAGATTATCAGTTTGACCTTATTAATGACAAAACAAACTCATTCCGTCCTAAAAATGTTGGTTTCGGAATATCGTATGTTTTGCCCATTATACTAGCATTACTCACTTCTGAAAAGGGTAAAATAATAATTATTGAAAACCCGGAATCACATATTCATCCACGAGGTCAGGTAGAATTGGGAAAATTAATCTCATTGGCTGCACAAAACGGTGCGCAATTGTTTATTGAAACCCATAGCGACCACATCTTAAATGGAATCCGTGTTTCTGTAAAAGGCAATAATATTGATAAGAACAAAGTCAATATTATGTATTTTGACAAGAAGACTACTGAAAAGGAACAATACTCAAATATTAAGCAGATTAATATTGATAAAAACGGTGAGTTGAGTGAGTATCCGAAAAACTTTTTAGATGAGTGGAGTAACCAACTTTTAAAATTATTGTAATTATGGAGTTGGTTTGTAATGAATTATCATTTTATCCACTGGCAAGTAACGGTCATATTGCAGAGGAAAGGTTCAGAACGATTTTACAGACTTTTAGAGGCGCAAAAGAAAAGTATGATTTTACGCATATTCGATTTCCAAAAAATTATTCATCACAGCAAATTACTTCAACCCAGACTCTTTATGAATGGATTTCAACTCTTACAAATCCAACATTAAAGACGTTAATTTTGACTTTATTTAGACCGCCTTATACCGATGACTTGGAAGAAGTTGAAATGGACAGGTTTTTTGAAAGTAATTATATTATAACCAACTATGAAGCCCCGGTTAAAGATTCACCTGTTGGTCTACCTGTTGCCCATATAAAGGCAGTACCATGTATAAGTTTTAGTTCACATGATTTCTGGAAAAACAGAAAAATACACGTAAGCAAAACAAACGGGAGTACTAATGAAGATGCTATTTTCGATGTTTATAATATTTGCCTTTCAACAGATTTAGAAACACAGGAAATAAATGAGTGGGCTGAAAACAGTTTTCCTGAATTTATTAATTCGTCTGAATTACTTGAAAAATACCTTGGTTATACTAAATATAGCACAGTTTTTTCAAGTGATTTTTTAAAACAGCTTTTTGAATGGAAAAATAATGATATTGATATATTTAAGTATATTCTCCTGTTAATGAAGGATGTAGAATTGCATCCGTTCACTGGCGGAAGGGGTCAAACTGAGAACCTTAAAAACAGAGGAAAAGAAGCTTCAAAAAGAATAAATAATAGTTATCCTGATGGAGACAGGCTTAGTTATACAATAGAAAATAATATTGTAACATATTTAGCCTGTAAGGGTCATTATAGTTTTCATTAATATTTTATTTTAAGCCAATGCACTGTCGAAAGCACATTTGCAGCCCACACGAGCCAACACTCAAACCAAAGGCTTGCAAAAGAGCTTCCGCCTTTCCAGCCCGAGTAACCGCCTTTCAGGACGGTTTTAGGATTGCCCACGCTCAA
>JAFGOZ010000383.1 GCA_016926235.1 Bacteroidales bacterium
ATGTGGCTTTAACTTTGTAAACTATGTGACTTTAACGAACCCGCTTGCGGCTAACGTCCGCGTGTATGAGCCGTTGCGTGATTCAAAACGGTGTGTTGTCTAGGTAGCAAAAGGTAACTAAGAGTTTTTACCACAGCAAACCGCTGCCAGTAATGGCTTATACACGCTGTTGTGTTCAGTTGACTCGTTTAATTCTTTTTCAAACGATTCACTTCGATGATTTTTAATACTTCTTTTCTGCCCTTGTTTTATCACCATGTTGCAGGATATATAAACATGTTATTTTCCCCTGCTTGTTTTTTTCAAATTGCAGTTTTACATAAACTGCTTTGGCAAATAGCGTTAATTCATCTTCTGCAAATAAGGGAAGTACCTTTTGTCCTGTTGCCTGGCTGTAAATATTTCCGTTTTCAGACCAGATTTTAAATTCAAAACCTTTTTGAATTTCATAAGTTCCGGAAAACGCATCCAGCTGTTGATGGGATAACTTTGCTTCGTTGGGAAAAGCTATGTTGTAGAGATTGAAATTTATTAGATCTACAGGAAATACACCTTGATCATGATTTTCAAGAATGATTATAGTTTTATCATGTTCTATATTTCTTTCAATGTATGTTATATAACCTCTATCCCCACCCGAATGATATACACACTTCCCAAAATTTGGATCCTGTCTTATAAACCAACCAAAACCATAGCTGGTACTGGTATTATCACTTAATACAGCTGGTTCAAATATCTCTTTGAGGTTTGTAAAAGAAACTAATTGTTCCGTGTATAAGGCCCTGTCCCATTTTAACAAATCAATTACCGTTGAATACACACCCCCGGGTCCGTCAGTCATAATTTGCATGTTACCACTTGCAATCAATGAATCGGCGGACAAATATTTCTTAAAACTTCCTGAATAAATGTATCCCAATGCATAATTGTTAATTTTATCAGGTGTTGTTTTCGGCGAAAGGACAAATGTACTATTCATTCCGAGCGGTTCGAAGATTGTTTTACCAAGAAATTCATCATAGGGTAAGCCGGAAACCTTTTCTATGATCGATCCAAGGAACACATATCCTATATCACAATACTCAGATTTTGTACCCGGATCAAATTTCAGTTTAGGTTTGTGCATGCTAAAAAATGCAACCACATCGTTGTTTCTTACAACTTTACCTGACAGATGGGTCGACATGTATTCCAAAGCCTCCCGCGATCTCATTAATTGTTCAAAGTCTTGAAAACCACTTGTATGGGTTAACAGGTTTCTGATTCTGATATTGTCATATGCCGTAAGCTCAGGAAGATATTTGGTTATTTTATCATCATAATTCAATTTACCTTGCTCTTTCAATATGGCAATGGCCATCGCTGTAAACTGTTTTGACACTGAAGCTAGCCCAAACACAGAGTTCTCATTTAATTTTTCTTTCGTCGTTTCGTTTGCAAATCCAAAACTTCGGTTGTATACGATTTGTCCTTTTTCTGCTATGAGTACATTTCCATTCAATTTGCCTTCGTTATGAGTGGCAGTCATTACACTGTCAATGATTGATATTCCCTTTTGACCAAATGCAAAAGGTATAAACAATAAAAAAGTTACTTGTACACTGAATATAATTTTCAGCATTTTTAAAATTTTATAATAAAAATAATGCTTAAGTGCTTTACGATAAGAGTAAGCACCAGGATTTAGGCAGTTCGTAAGGGTTCTCATAAAAGTCGTATTAAAGTTATAATGTATTATATGTATAGTACAAATATACAATTTTAATTTTAGAAAACAATGTTTTATTCTGTTTTTGACTTCATTTCTAAGTATTTGATTAAGAACCACCTTTGAAAAAAGCTGGATTTTTGCTTTGTATCCTTTTTTATACTATTCTATTAAAAAACTTTTGTTGCAATTGAACACAACGCCCGCGTGTATGAGCTGTTGCGTTGCCAATGCGCCTACTTAACTAGTTACCACAAGGCAACCAAAAGAATTAACCTTTGCAAACCCGCGCCCAGCAATGGCTTATACACGCTGTTGTGTTCAGTTGTTATTCAAATTCGATTAATTCAATCGGGGCTCCGTTATGTTCAATCATAGCAACCCTAATCCCCTCACCAGGCGAATTTGGTGGAGTTAGAATATTGAAGTTGAATCGTGCAAGTTCCAAATCCAGATCATCAACTTCAAAGGCTATATGAGGAACCATTTTAATAAGATCATGAATGGGACTATCATTTTCAAACCGCATCCATTCAATCCCGTATGGACTTGTATTAAAACCGGAAACATAAAATTTAAATTGAGGAATATATTTCTCTCCTTCAATAGCCTTATCTGTGGGTATTCCTAAATGATGGTATCTCCAGCCCCATTCTGATGTCGCCAATGGAGGTTCATTTTCCTGTCTTTTTATATTCATGTTTAGGTGTGTCGGTTTTTTTTACAATTGAACACAACGTCCGCCGGTATGCGCAGTTGCCGATTCATCGCACTTTTGTGTCGGGTTACCCACAAGGTAAGAAAATGAACCAACATTAGCAACCCCTCTGCCCGGCAATTGCGTATGACCGGCTGTTGGCAGTATTGCATTTATTAAGGTTCGTATATGGGTATAAATTTTCTTTGTCTTTTGTCCCAAAGGTATATACCACCGTCTTCATAGGTTAAATTATAAATAATCCTACCTTTAAAATTTCCAAGATAATCTTTCCAATATGCAGAATCATTTTCATATCCAATATAGTTATGAATGATCATTTTGTTGTTCTTATATAGTTCGGTTGTTGTATCAAATCTTTCACCAACAAAATCATTGAAATCCTTATAAGCAATATAAAACTGTGAGTAAGGCTTGAGTTGAAAGAATACACTATCTTCCCAATAATACCAAATATTATCATTAACAGTTAAGGTGTCAATCCAAATGACAGTATCATTTTGCTTTATTGTATTAGTAACTATGAATCCATCACCTTTTTGTTTTATAGTGGTCTCATATAGATTGTGAATGCCTTCGCCTGTTATATCATCTGATTTTTCCGATTTATATTCAAGCTTATTTGAAAACTTGTCTATTACATTCTGCAAATCAGGAATCTGCTCAAGGGTATGCTTATGGACGATATATTCTCTCAATATTCCTTTTATCCTAATATTAATGATGGTATCACTATCAGATACTTTGGTCAGGATGACTTTGCTGTCATGGTTTGAACATCCTATTAAAACAAAAATGAGTAAATAAATTGTATATTTCATTGTGTCGATTTTTGCTTGCCACTAACGGCCGGCGGTATGGTTAGTTGCCGATTTCGAAGCACTTTCCTAATAAGTTAAAACTACTTTTGATACGAGCTGTGCCGCTCGAATACTCACTGCACCGGCAATTAACTATACCGCTTGTTGGGTGTTCGTGCTTTATTTTTCTTCATTTTTCTTATTCATTTACTAACAAGAAAGGTGTCAAGAACTCACTGAATTTTATAACTAACCAATGTTAAGCTTTATTTTCTATTTCATTCTGTTACATTTATATCAATTCTATCAACAATTCCTTTATAATATTGATAGTCTCCTTCGGGTAAATGCCAAACAACTTTCATTTTCTCGCATATTTTTATGTTTCCCTGCATTTTATAACTTTCAACGATAGCCGAAAACTTTACTTTTTTATAAGCTTTTTTTTCTGTATAGTAGTATCGATCATCCGTTTCGAAGTGAGTAAACAAACCCTCTTCATTAAAGTAAAAGATTCCTGATACTTCAATTCCGCTATCGATAAGTGTACCTCGAACAGAATACTCGTCAATAAGCTCCCATTTAACATTATCAAGTAGTAGGTAGCCAGGTATAAACATAAATTCACAAAATGTTGTGATTAAAGCCGATTGAGCTGTTTCTTTGCTGTTATCAAAAACAACTCTTATTAAATTTAGAAGCTTTCCATTCATTTCACCATACCCATCTCGATAAAGGTCACGAGCTGCCACCGGCATAGACGAGAACCTCATTAATGCCACTCTTCCAATAGGCCTTACAGAATTAAACTGTATAGTATTTAATTTGCCCCATTCCTTTTCCGGAGCCATTTTAATAAAGCTTTCAGACCAATAAACATTTGCATTTATTGGCACAGGTGTATTTATATAGCCACATACATGCAGATATTTTTTTAGAGGTTCCGGCAAATCTTTTATTAGATCTTCTGTAAATAGTTCTGCCTTGAAACCTCTATTCCGTTCAAGCAATACTGTTTTGTCTTTTGTATATATTTTTTTCATACTTACACAACCCATTAATATTGATATTGCAAAAATCACTGTGAAAATTCTGATAAATTTCATTTTTAACTCAGTGTTTTATGTTTCTCATTCTTATAAAATGAAGTATAACATTCATACTAACGTTCCGAATCATTAAATTAGAAGTCATCTTCATTTCAATTATTTCTTCGAATTTCACCTTTTCTAAAAGTCTATTGGGTTTATTCTTTTGGGTTAGTTCTACCTTTCATAAGACAAACTGTGGTCAACAAAAATTGCTTTTATCTAATCGTGTTTCATCATTAATTTTAAATTTTCTCAAAAAACATTTGTCTGTGTTTAACCAACACTACAATTGATATAATAAGTAAAATGCCAGTTTGAATAACTTTGCTCATGGGGTGTGTGGCAAATATTTCGTTGGAAATATTCGCAGACAAATGAAAGAGTATCGTTATAAGAATGTTTCTGTTGGTTTTATAGTATAGCCAGTTCATCAATACCACAAACACAAACAGGCTGAATACAAAATTGACCGAATAAATCCAGCCTTCGGCAACCATATTACTGTGATAATAACCCTTGATAAACGATAGTGGCAAATGCCAGATTACCCAATAAACAGCAAAAATCATACATGTATTAAACAGGTTAAACCTGCTGCGTAATGTATCGGTACCGTACGAATGCCAGGCCAGCTCTTCGACAATCGGGGCAAAAACCAATATAAACCATGGAGAAAACAATGCTGAAGTAAAGCTAGGTTGTCCCGAAATATAAAACTGATTGATGTTATAACCAAACAAAACCGAGATAAGTTGAGCCAATACAATAGATGAAAATATCAACATAATTGCCAATAAAGTGTAAATTGGTTTTGCGTTTTTTACCTTAAATATTCGTTGCTTCAAATCATCATATAATTTCTGGTTAGAAAAAAACAAATATGCTGCAACAAGCATAGGGGCAATAAGTCCCATTATCCCTAAAATACCTTGAAGCACAGTCAAAGTATTACTGCTTTCATTTGAATGACTGATAATTGCCGCGATAATCCATAAAAACCAGGGAATTACCAATGATAAACTATAAAATAGAATGGTTTTGTTGTATTGCTTAATCATTTTGAAATTAGTTATTAAGTTTTAACACCTAAAAAGGTTAAAATTCATCAATTCCATTTTCACACCTCTGTCTTTTGTTCCTTCTAAGCACTTTTCCAGATCAAAAACAGGATTGTATAGTTTAATTTTTTCATAGCTATTCAATTTTATTTCTTTTATTTATTGCTTTCGAACCTCTACTCTTGTTAAATTCATGGTATGAAATATTTTGTGGACGTTTCCTGTACTATCCTTTTCAAATTCCAAAGTTGCAATGCTCTTGTTTATAGGGTCTTTGTAAAAAAACTTGTTGTCGGATTCGGGTTTGCATTCCACTTCCATACCCCCATAAACTTTTAGTAAAAGTTTACCATTTCTTTCAAAAAGTTCGGCTGGACCTGAACTCTGCAAAAAGTACCGGCCTGTATTTTTTTTTAACAGAGATGAATCTATTGATGTTTCTTTGTGAACATAAGAAAACTCAAACGATTTTTCTTTCATTATTTGGGCAATGCCGTTAGAAATAACTCCCGGATTACCATTGTTGTTTGTTAAAATGATAATGGTAATGTCTGAATCAATATACCTTACCATATAATGTTTATAACCTGGCCATGTTCCTGAATGGGAAATAGATAGCCCCAGCGGATCGTTGTTGTTGATCATTATCCCATATCCATAGTGGGCATACCCTCCGAAGATGGGGTATTGTCCAGAAAGCATCTCTTTTTGTGTCGTTTCATTCAGCAAACTATGGCTGGTCAGTGCCCGATCCCACTTATATAAATCGCCAGTTGTTGAATTAATTGTACCGTCTCCCTGAACACCATCCAAATACCTTACAACATCGTATTTTGCAACGCTATCGGGTATAACGAATGCCTGTAAACTATCGGAATAAATAAAACCGAGTGCATAGTTTGATAATTGTTCTTGCTTTGAACGTCTTGTATTATACCCTCTTGTATTGGTCATTCCAAGTGGCTGAAAAATATTTTCGTTCATAAAATCGTTGTACGATTTCCCTGAAACTATTTCGATGATTGAAGCCAATAGCATGTAACCTGTATTACAATATTCCCATTTTTCGCCAGGCGTAAAATGACAGGGGACTTTTTCTTTGGCCATCACGGCAATCACATTGTTATTATAGGCTATCTTAGTCTTATCCCACTTTTGTTCCATTATGTCGATATAATCGGGCAAGCCGGATGTGTGTGTAAGCAAATGCTTAATGGTGATGTTGTTATATGGTAGCGGAGGAAAATATTTTCGAAGGCTGTCATCTAAAGTTAGTTGCGCCCGATCTTTCAATAATAAAATTCCTGCTGCTGTAAATTGTTTTGATATTGATGCCAAATCAAAAACTGATTGATTATTCAATAGTTCCTTTGTGTAATAGTTGCGATACCCAAATGACTTCTGGTATATGATATTTCCCGATTTAGCCGCCAGCACATTACCATTAAAACCATTTACCTCTACTTCAGTATTCATAAAGCTATCGATAGTAGCTATATAATGTAACTGCGCATTAACAATTAAAGGAATAAACATGATAATAACAATAAACATTTTCATATATACATTTTTTAATATTAATAATGATACGGAGAATATATTTAGTAAACCGATTAAGTTGAGCCGGTGCAATAGATAAAAATATCAAAATGATAGTCCATAAAATGAAAATTGGTTATGCGGTATTTACCTTAAATAATCGTTGCTTTAAATTGTCATATACCAATAATAAATCATAAAATAGAATGGTTTTGTTGTATTGCTTAATCATGTTGAAATTAGTTACTCAGTTTTTTAATCCCCAAAAAATTTAAAATTTGTTTGATAAACAGTGGTTTGATAGGTACATATACTGTTGCAAGTGGATTGCCTGCATATCCTTTTTCGTTGAAGATGCTGAAAAATTCATCGTCATAATAAATGAAAGCAGGCTCACCTGTTGGGATGTAAATTGAATTCGGGATAAATTCTTTGTAAATATATCCGAAAGCCCTTCCAACATCTTCTGGCCCACGTTTAATAATTTTTATTGCTACATATTTGCTTGCAGGTAATTTAAGTTTTGTCATTTCGTTTGGTGCGTTTTCAGTTTTCGACACTTCCACGCCCATTGTGTAATTGAAATCAGGATTGTCCTTTTTCATTTCAAACACACAAAGTTGGTTTGTATTGAGGCGATCGGATACTTTTTCGAGTTTTCCTTCTTCCAAAACATGGTGGAAAAACGGCGGTATCTCGGTTTTATTCCTGTCATCTTTAAAGCTGGTTTTCAAGCTTATACCAACTACGGTCATTTCCGGTTTTTCAATAATTTTTGTTTCCATTTTATCAGCTGAATTTTGTGAGTGATTTTCTTCTTGTTTATTCATTCGGATTAAAAAATACAATAGTGCAATCAATAAAATTACGGCTACAATTACAATTGATTTTGTTTTCATACTTGATGCTTTAAAATTTCAGCAAAGTAACAGCATTGTATAATTCTGGGATTTGCCATATGACAAATAATGAAAAAATTATACTATTTGCCTACGAATGCGACTTAATGAACTTTGGGTAATTCTAAGAAAAGATGCTATGTACTTTAATGGAATTTTTTGCGTCAAAAGGGGATAATGTTTTACAAAATGCTTGTATTGTTGTGTTGAATCTCCATTAAGCAAAAAATCCCTCTTTTTTATCATTTCGTTCATAGACTGTATACCCCAAGCTTTCATTAAGTATTCCCATTTCGGAAGTTTATTGATCAGTTCATTGGCATCAGCTTTTGAAAGTGAAAGTATTTTACAATCGGTTACTGCACTTACATTAATCAAAGAATTCTGGTTTTTATCAAAACTCTCAAAATCTGCAAAGAAACAATTTGGTTCAATAAAATTTTTTACCACTTCTTCTCCGTTATTATCAATTATAAAAACTCTCAAAATACCTTCAACAACAAAAATAATCTTCTTGTATTTATTTCCAGATATGAGTAATTGAAATTCTGATTTAAGGGTTGCTTCCTGAAAATAACTACATATCAATTCTATCTCATCTTGAATTAAAGATGAATCCTTTTTTAAATATTCAGCAAATACAGCTTTCGAATCCATGGTATATACTATGATTAATCAAAAACTTGAGTATTCTATTTTAATATAGCGCTAACCTCAAAATTACAGTTTTATCAATCTGCTGAATCACTTTAAAATTATTCTTTTCCAGCACTTTTAAAGAGGAAATATTTTCTATCTCCGTTTCTGCTTTTATTGCTTTGACATTTTTGTTCTTACGAATCCAACTAATCAAACCGGCAATAGTCTCTGTCATAAAACCTTTATTGCGATAAGAAAAATCTGTTCCATAACCAATCTCAACCTCTCCATTATCATCAGGTTCTCCATGAAAACAAATCCCCCCAATTATTGTTTTTTTTACTTTTTCTATCACAATCCACATAGTATAAAAGTCTGAATCTTTTGTAGTGTCTACAATATTTGGTAGAAGGTCATTTAAAATAGCATCTTTAGTCTCATTATCAATCAACGATTGAGATGGAATTAATCCAAGTTCCTTTGCAAAATCAATGGGCGAATCAATATGTTTCTTTAGCTCTTCTGCAGTCAAAGGTTTTATAAATAATCTTTTTGTCTCTATCATAACCTCGTGACTGTTAAAAAATCGCTATAATGTTTTAATTTAGAGTTTTTTAGCATGACACCCAACGCCCGCGTGTATGAGCCGTTGCGTCTTCAGGGCGCTTTGTGGTCTAGTTGCCACAAGGTAACCAAGAGTGACAACAACCGCAAATCCTCTGCCAGCAATGGCTTATACACGCTGTTGTGAGTAGTGCATTTAAATTAATATGTAATATTTAACGTACTTTTACTATACACTTATTAATCTTGTACTTAGTTATCTTTAATACAGCGTACAGAATAACCACGTTTCTTTTCCCATGCGATTCTTCCAACAAAACTGTGATCGTAATTCATTTCACGATTCCAAGCATTAAGAAATTCATTTTCAGTTGATGTCCACCAATAACCTCCACTTTTATCCGATCCAAAAGAACCCTCACTATAACGTTGACCTCCTGGTAGAGCCGAAAAATTTGTTATATTACGATATAAAGGGAAATCATTACTACCAATGGCACCTACGTTATATGAAAAATTCCAGTTTGTTGTTGCTGCGAGAGATTTTGCGTAATGGTTTCCAATGTCATTAGGTATATCACTACAATTAAATCCCTGTGATATTAAAAAGTCTTCCATGATTAACCATTCGGCATCACTTGGTAAGTGCCAACCCGATGGACATACACCTTGGATACCGCTGGGATTTTCTGAACTGCTATTTGCACCGTTCATAGCTCCGGCCCATGTATATAATGCGCCATAAATACTGCCATAGCTTGAACTATCGTCATTATACCAGCAAAAAGCCTTGTCTTCGACTCCTAAAATTTCCCAATTATATTTACCGGATACTTTTTGGATAGGTGAACCATCAGCATAGTGTTCGGTTTTCAGATTTTCTGCAAACCAGATTTGGGTTCCAATTCCTATTGTAGCATATTTATTCCCATCTATATCATGAACATCTCCTGTGGTAGTAAATTGTAACTCTGTCCCATAACTAATACCCAATTCATTAATTGCATATGCTTTTACAAAATAGGTTGTTTCCTGCGTAAGATCAGGCAAATAGCTCATGTACCTTCCGGTTCCCAAGCTGTCTAATGTTTTATTGTCATTAACACTGGGATTCGTAGATGTACTCCAGCACACACCCCTTGATAGGATGGCCGATCCACCATCATTTGTAACAGTACCGCCAGTAATAGCAGAACTGCTAGTTTTCAGAGAAATATCCCCTGTAGTTACTATAGGAAGTGTTACTATTTCGTTCTTACATGATTCGAAAATAAGGAAGAAAATAGCGATAAATGCTAATTTTAAATAAGCATACATTCTGAATATAATTACGCAAAGTTAAAAAAACAATATTATCCAATATTTTATTTAAGATCTCCTAGTCCTTTAGGTAGTTAATTAGCTTCTAATCGTACTCTTCTAAAATTATACTAAATCAATAATTGATCTAATAGATTTCAATTTTGCATTACTCACAACGTTTGCGTGTATGAGCCGTTGCGTTGCAATAGCGCTTACTTATCTAGATACACCAAGGTAATCAAAAGAGATACCATACGCAAACCACTGCCAGCAATGGCTTATACACGCTGTTGTACGCCGTAATTATTTACCCTTTTGTTATAATCTTTTTGCACTAATAATCTACTGTTTTCAGTCCCATGAGAAGGAATAAATACTGAACAATTTGTCTCTAATAGTTTTCTCCAGCTTTGAATCATCTGTTCAGTATCTTCAGCATATGGTGGGAAAACAGACAATTTGAATACTCCAAACATAGTATCCCCAACAATTGCAATTTC
>JAFGOZ010000044.1 GCA_016926235.1 Bacteroidales bacterium
ATCTTAATTTTGTAGGATCCATTTGAAAGACTAGTTGGAATTGGCCAAGGGTGATTTCCATCACTGGCGGTAGAAGTAGCGATTGGAAATACTAGGGTACTCCCTTGAAATAATTCTATTTTGACATTTTCACTTATATTGTCTTCCCATATAATATTTTGAGTCGTACCAACTTGCCAAAAACTACTATTATTAGGAGTGTATACTGTAATATTTTTATATTCCCAAGTAACTTTAAGTTTTGGCATTGGATCATTTTCCAAAAGATAAGTATGATTATATCCATCTAATTCAACATCTGTGTCATATGATTCTTCGTCTTGAGCCTTTAAGCCAACATAAAATTCATTTAAATGATTTTGAAGAGCATTTTGAAAATCTAGATTGGCAGCAGAACCTAATGCACCTATTTCTCTTTCTCCTTCTCCTACAGGAAAAAGATACGAAAGATCTGTTTTATAAGTTATAGAATTCCCAACTGCATCATAAATACTAATATTGCTTCCAGATTTTGGATCAAAACTACGTAAACCTTTAATTTCCAGATATGTACTATTGTTGCCTTTAGTATTTATATAGATAATTAAGTCAACATTTGTTATAATAATATTGTCAGTTGGAAATTGAGAATAGAAAGGATTTAAGTCGAAAACAGCCCAACCTCTATACCTATTGTTTAAAATAGAACTTTCTCTTCCAAATTTTATATTTGGCCCATTGTGATAATAGCCTAGAGAATTCTTTGCTATATATCCAGTCCAATCCGTTTCTCGTTTAGGTTCAAATATGTATTCTAAGGATTGTGCATATAAGCCACATGGATAGGATATAAGTAATGAGAGAATACAAATGTATTTTACAATGATGGTTTTTCTATTCATGTAGTAAAGTCATGGAGTTGGTTTATGAACTTATATGGCAAATAAGATATTTTGTACCATAATATGGGTTTTGGCTTTCTTTTTCATTTATTCTGTATAATGTTTATATGGTCTTAGGATTTGTATAAATTAAAGTTCAATTCCTTCATTATTGCGTCAAATGCCCCAAGATTGATCCAGTTGAATAACTATATTATTTATTAAAATGATGTAGTCAACAAAAAAGCCCTTATTGGAAAACTCTTTGTAATCTTGTTTCCTTCTTGACTTGAATGCCTTATTATCGTTGATAGAGTAATAGTGCTTACGAAGTAACTCAACTTGATCATAGAAATCTGTTGTCTTTCCGCTGTAGATGCTGCTGAAATCTTTATTAAACAATATGTTGTCTCTGTATTTTAAAACAACTGTCACACTGCAATTCTGGGTAACACTACCTCCACCTCCATATAATCCCACTTCGGTTTTACTGTATAAATCATTAATAATGATTTCCAGGTGATAATCACTGACTCCGTCATTCCGGAATCCATTCGCCAAAAGGATTTGAGATAGAGTCTTTTCTGCATAACCATAAATTATCTTTCCCTCATCCTTTATTTCGGTTGTAGGCTGTACAATTAAACCAACCGCTCTTGCAGCTTTTGAAGGTGCTTTCCCAATGATCAGCTGTTCTTGCCTTTTGTCTAGAACGGAGAAGCTTATATTACCCTTCACTATACCAGTTGAGGATTGTGCTGAGATCTCTGTTGTCTGACTTGCACTTATGGGATCATTTGGCTCTTCTGTTTTGAATACTTCCCTTGTTCCATTTTCATAAATGATCATAAAAACATTAATCAGAGCAATTTTCCTTATTACAGAGTCTTCTGATTCTCCATAGTTGAAATAATCAACCGTATCTGTTTTTATCTCATAAACCTTAACCTTTAACTCAGTGCCGTCAGTTTTGTATAATACATCCTGAGACCTGGCGCCTGTAAGAGTAAATAGACACCCGAGAATTAATAATAGATACTTAATTTTCATTTCTTTGAATTTGTTAGTTATTCTGCTGCTGATAGTACAAGGAGAGCTACCGCAACATTTACCGCCACACCTATCCCGAAATTTGTCCAGACCTTTTTTGACTTGATTCTTCTCGCTTCCTGAGAATAACACTGATAATAAGTTGAATTTCTTAGGAGCTCCGTGTCAGGGACCGAGAAGGTGCTTGATTGAGGATCAGTTGTTGAACAAGCAATCGCAGGGATTATTCCTATTATTGCGCCACCCAGAATTGTTGCGGCACCAGTCCATGTTGCAGCTTCTCTGTATCCTGTATAGTACCTGGATGCGTCTTGTTGTCCCTGAAAACAGAGATCCTGGTTGCTGGGTTGGTTAATAAATGTCTCAGCAGGCTCATGGCGTGGTAAGAGCTCCTCCCGATTTCTGGGTTCAGTTACAGGTCTGTTCTCTGTTCTGAATACCTCACGAGTGCCATTCTCGTAGATGATCATGAATACCTCGGGCAATGGGATATTACGTAAGGGGCCATCTAATTGCTCGAATTTCTTATACTTGATGGTCTCACTCGTTAGCTCAATTATTTTTGTTTTAATTTCTGTTCCATTGTTTAGATATATTATATCCTGGCAGAAGAGAGCAGGCCTGCCCAATAAGATGAATATTGTCAGGATTATTAGTTTGATAGCTTGTTTTCTCATAAGCAATGGTTATTTATTCCTAAACCGTGACAGATTATTTCAATAGATCAGAAAAATCCAATTGATAATTATTGTCCAGATCATTATTATGCTTAAATATCATGAATAGAAGACTTTATCAAAGGTCAATAAAGTATGACAAACCATCAATCATTAGCATTAAGTATATAACCTAATGGTCGATAAGTATTAATTGTAAAGAATGGGATGTATTGAGAGCTCAATATCACGAATTGGAAAGCGGAAGTTCAATTATTGCACCCGTCCCTATTATCTCTCCTTTTGGACCTGTAATATTTTTTAGAGAACTGGTTATCCTTGTTTTTTCAAGCCTGTAATAAAGGTCTGAAAGTTCTTTGATAATTAATAATCCTTTGCCTGTTCCTGCTGATGA
>JAFGOZ010000384.1 GCA_016926235.1 Bacteroidales bacterium
ATAGCGCATAGCATTACAGGTGTAGTTCGCCACGATTATGGCATGATTGGAGGATTTTCTGTCCGCTGCATCAAGGACAATTAACTAATACTGTTTTTAAATTTCAGAATGCGTGGCATAAAAATAAATTTGACTTTGGATATTTATTGGAGTAATTTTGAATATACTCTGACTAATCAAAGTGAATAATAATTTTGTATGAATATACAAAACTCATCTCCCGATCTGTGTACACGAACTTACAAAGGACCTTTATAACTGATAGGTTCTTTAAACTTAGAATGAATATTGCAAGTTGGTTAGAATCAATTTTTCTAAGGAATTCATATGGAGGACATCATTCAATACAGCAGGCGAAAATTTATTAAATCTATTTCGGGCCTTTTTATTGGAACTCATCTAATATCTGCAGACAGTTATTCTGCGGATAACCAAAATAGGAGGAATCTTTGGGATGAATTTACTGAAGACGAGAATAAATTAATACAAGCATCTTTAATGGCAGCTGATATTTTAAATTACCCTAAGCAAGGATTTAGTTGTGCTGGCTCAATAATATCTTGCTCCTTAACGTATTTGGGTAAAAGCGATGAAATTTCACATGTTGCATCATCGTTTGGAGGTGGACTTGGACGTTCTGATCTTTGTGGACTTTTAACAGGTGGACATATGGCAATAGGTCTGGCTTCAGGCATAA
Source organism: Bacteroidales bacterium (assembly GCA_016926235.1). The sequence goes on from JAFGOZ010000384.1 coordinate 698, forward strand.
TACATAAAGATGTTAAACAGCGACAAAAATATTCTCGGGAGATTTCAAATAAGTTTTGGGATTGGTGGGAATCATTAGCACCGATACATTGCAATGAATTAAGACCCAAGTACGATAAAGAAGGTTATGCCCGGTTGATCCAACGTGTTGCATTGAGAGTAGAAGAATTAATAAAACCTGCGCTTTTATATTATAATACCACTTGCCGGTAAAAAATGATACCACAAGGATTCTTCCAAACAAACATCTATTGGTAGGGTAACTGTATAAAATTCAGAGTTCATCAAACCGCCCAATAGAGATAAGATTGCATCCCCTGCGGCAGGGAAAAGAATTCTTCCCATTTCCATACATAAAAAGTGTAAGAGAGTGACCCTCTATATTAATCTGTTTAACAATTTTTTACAGAGATCCTTTCATCGTATTAACATCGCTTCCTTTCTCCATTCTATCCCTGTTCCTTCCCCTTGCTTCACCGCCCTCATACTATCTTCTAATCATGGGTACTCAAATCTTACAATGTATTGAAAATGAGCAAAAGAGAAAATGCGGCTCCAAGCTATGTGGTGAAAATAAACTTGACTTTGACTTAAATAATGTTTTACTTTGATTATTGACCGTAAAGTCTGACTTTATTTTGCTTTTCATTAACACATAATAAGAAATTTACATTGTCTAAATAAAAAAGAAATATTTTTGAGAAGGTTGCTCCGGTCATTTAGATTCATTCTTGTCATTCTACTATATTTTGCTCTATCGAATAGTTGTTAACAACAACCTAAATATGAGGATACTATTGCCATAAAATTATCTAATAATTTACAGGAGAGTTCATTAACCTTACTTAAAAAAGGTAACAATATCCTTAGTAATGGCCGTGATGAAGCTATGAGAAACGGAGAAAAAACAATATCTCTTCAAACTGAAAAAGAGCTATTGAGAACATTCCAGGATTGGACTAAGCTATGGGAACAACATTCTGCATACTTTATAAATCAGACACCTACAACCAAAACCGAAGCCATTCTTATGGCGATTCCAAAATATACCATTGCGCTAAATGAATCTGCAATTTTCACAAGGTTTATAAATTTACGATATTATGTACCTGAGCTAAATAACTTTACGGAATCTTTATACCAGTTGAAGAATATGTTGATAAATAAAGGCACAGAAGCACTTTCGAATAATTCTGATCCTGAGGATATATCGAGAATAATACATTCATCATATTTACCTAACGAGTCCCGGAAAAGAAATATCCCAATGGAGTCTTATTATAGTTCTTTGGCCAACAGGCCAAGTGAAATAAGAGGAGAGTTACTTTCTGGTATAAAAAATATTGATATGGATTCTGTCGAGCAACAAGAAGTTGAAAAACTCTTTCATAATTATTTGGAAGAGCATTTGAAATTAAGACTTCATCTGGGATATACTATTGATAAAAACCTAAAGATCACAGACCTTGATTTTTCCCGTGTATCCTATTCACTGAGTCATATTGAACATGTTTGCCTTTACATGGCATTCATTACAAATGACAGATCTTGGATTGATTTTTCAAGGCAGTTGCTTCAACTGGAAAAGGAATATCTCAAAATTATATTAAACAGAAGGGTAAAGTAATACTTCAACCTTCGAAATGATACATCTTGCTTTTCTAGAGATAATTTTTAGTAAGCTTGTTTATAAGGAAACAGTTGGTCAATTTTTTGAATTGTAAATCACATGACATTTTGACTTGAAGTTTCTACTGAAACAAAGAAACATTCCTGAGATCAATACTATAGAATCGAGGCCAGCCATTCAAAATAGAAAACCAATTTGTCGATATCCCCAACCCTTAAAAAAGAATTCTTTTTTTCTACCAAAATATTTAAACCAAGAGTCCTTTTTTCTACCGGAGATATATATATTCCAAATATTACCTGACGTATGTTGGATATATGGGTACCCTATCGTCCTAATAGTCCTGAGTAATGAGATAGACACCCACCAAAGATATATGCCCTTATATTAACTATATATTACTGACACGTGGTATGTTTCTGAGAAAAATTTGACTTCGGCTTTTTGGTTGCGTACCTTTGATAATTATGTTGTTATCCATTCCAATGTTTCTTGAGAATAACCAGTATCTGTAACTGGTAGTTCTTCTTGCCCAGGGTGCTATAAAAGTATCCGTATGTCAGTAAATAATTTGAAGTTTAAACTAAATTAAAACTTAGAACGGGGGAAGCTATGGGAAAAATATTCATTATATCCAGGACTATTTTTAACAGAAAGATACAAAGATTATCTTTTACAGCCTGCATTATTCTTCTGATTGCTGTGTTATTGAATTTTCCACAATATATTACGGCTCAGATACGGCCAAAAATGAATCAGCCGATTATCTCAGCGAAGCAGAAGAATCTTATAAACCGGAAATTTAATCTTAGAGGAAGCAATCGTGAGATAGTAGAGTTTGAGATTACAAATACCGGAGCTATTGAAGTAAAAGCTGAATGGAGCGGAACAGCAAGAGAACTGGCTTTAATACTCAATGGTCCGGGAAGAGTGCAATATTATGCTCGTAACGATGGCCAAAGTCCTTTGACATTGACATATAATGTTCCTGCCGATATTTTATCATTGGGAAAGATGTGGAAGATTTCTGTTGTCAATTTTGGATCAAGTACAATTGCTCAGGGTAACGTACAAGTTACTTATCCACAGATAACCACAACTGATAAATCCTCAAAAAGCTTAGTAGTCGCAGGTAAGAAGCCGGTAATAAAACCAGTTGAAGAAAGTAAATCCCTTCAAATCAAACATTATGAGGTTTTGGAATCAAAAGGACTTTCTGCGAAGCAGCTTCAAGAGATTAAAGGTGAACTTGAAGCAAAAAAAATTGAAGACACGAGAGCCAAGATAGAAAATCGAATTAAAGAAAGTGGACCAGATAATCCTATGGTTCAAATTGTTGTACCACTTATCTATAAAAGCATTGAGGAACATATTCAAAAGCCACTTATGAAAAACGGGATTAACACGAGTCCCTATCTCTCATCACTGATACAGTCATATAAGAAAATCACTCCATTAGTTGCTGCAGATTATTTTCATCCTCGATATGCTAAACTAAGAACTGGCCAGAGGATCGATAAGTTACAATTAGGGCAGGATATACTAGAAGCTATAAATCCAAGTTACAAAAGCGAAATCAGGAGGATGGTGAGTAATTCCATTTCTATTGATGGGCCAAAATTTCAATGGAATGCTGCCGGCATTCAAAGACCTGGACCCCAAAAAGTTGAAGGTATTCAGGTAAAACCATCGCAGAAACAAATAATAAACCTTAAAACATTAACTGAAAGACTGGAAGCAAACCCCACTCAAAATAATTATAATGAATTAAAAGAGTCTGCTCAAGCTCAAGGATTCGATTTAACGGATCCATATAACAATTACATTCAGGATGTAATTGCTAAAGAGATCAATTTGCCGGATTTATCCAAGTGGATCCCTAACCTCAACAACGATCATTTAATCAATAATTATTACAAATACGATATTGGTCTCGATTGGTTTTATTGTATGGATCAAAATGAAAGAACCTGTATCTGGTTACCATTTGTTGGGTGGGTATGTTCAGATGATGAGCCATACTGGCACCTAAGCTCTACAGTTCCAAACTACGACCCGAATGACCCAGACCAGATACATAATTTGTATGAGGGTAAACTCTATAGTGTGCATAGTACAGTCACCAGCACATATGATGATGTGAATAACGGTGAAACTCGAGTATTTCGAACTCAGGATCATTGGCTTTTAAATAACAATATATATAATACAAGTACAAGTTTTACTGTCGGACTTTGGGAGGAAGACTGGAGCAAGGAAGATGTCAGAAACGCCATTCATGAAGCCATTAATGATTTAAGAGAAGATTTAAGCAGTACAATCAAAGAGGCCGTAATGGATGCTATTAAGGATGCCCTTTTCGAAAGCTTTTTGGAAGCTTTGCCTGACGAACTACATGGAGTTTTACAATTGTTTTTTGAAGGGAAAATAAGCTTTTCTTCTTTTATGGAATCGGTTCAGACTGTAATGGGGGGAGTTGATATTGGGATGATTGCCATGCAATTGATCTTCTCTGGAGAAAGCATAACAGAAATTATTTCAGGTTTAGGAGGAGCATGCCCAGAGATTACTGCTGTACTTCTTGCTATAAAGGTTGCAGGTCCTATTGTTATCGATCTTTTTGAGGGAGATTTTCAGGATGCTTTCAAAGGATTACTTTATCTACCACTGACACTTTTCGAGTTTATTTGGGATTTGTTTACAGATTTTGTCCATTTCTTTGAGAACCTCATGGCAATAATTGATCCAGACGACTTGATACAAAACCGTTCAATAACAATTGAAGGTTCTTTCGACAATATTTTCGAAGATGCTCCTTGGGGTGATTATTACTCAAATTATAACAAATTGGTGCCCAGTGGATGTGGTCCTAAAAGCAGCAATTCCTCTCTCATAAAGGAAGAGAGATATGTACAGCCATCTCTCCTCTTTATGGGGGCAGATGCCGAATATCACGCCTACTATAATGTGAAAAGAACTCTGGTTGGAGGAAGGGAGACCTTTGGTTATACTACGAGAGTCAGCCCTGATCCTACATATATGCAGACGAGAACTTACAAGGTTAAGTCAAGAACAAGGGCGAAAAAAATAAAGGTTTCATATTGTACTCTAAATAATAATGGAACTCCCTTGATATTTTTATATGGGAAAGGCGCTACTGGTACAAATTTGAACACATCGAATAACGAATTTTACGTAGATATTATACCAGGTGCAGAATATGAACTTAAAATTATTAATATTCACAATAAAGATCTTTATGGTTATGTGACAATTGAGGAGAAATAAAATAGTTGGTCTATTGGAAAATCCGGCGATATTGTGACCGAGATTTCCAATCGTATTACCTACTATATTTAATAATTCTACTACTTCCCTTCTATTTCCTTACCGTACATTACTTGACTTGTGTTTAAGGATAGCGTAACTTTACATAAATACTTGATAACCTTAAGGAAATCAAATGCCAATCTGGTCAGCAGAAATAAAAGAACTTGAGAGACTTTATACATCCTCCAAAGGACAACTTCCTGATTTAGAAAAGGAATTCGGAAGACTTATAAAAGCTGATGATGAGAACATGATTCTCCTATATTCAAGACGATGTCTTGAAGTTATTATAACTGATTTGCGTGAGTGTGAATTAAAAAGAGAGAGGGGAACTGAGCCTCTCAAAGGCATAATTGACAAGCTGAATAAAGAAAGAAAAATCACTTCTCATATAATAACCTCCATGCATGAGTTGAACGATCTGTCAACCTATGGCACTCATCCAAAAGATTTTGATCCTGAAAAGGTAAAGCCGGTCATAGATAATTTATTAATAATAGCAAAGTGGTATCAAAAATATAAAGAAAACATGCAGGGCAGTGCAATTCTAGAGCGAAATGAATAATATTTTAATAATTTATATGAACCAAATTACTATATGAATAATCCCATGTCAAATAGATCATCTCAATAATAACTTTAACCATGAAAACATCAAATTGTTTATCAAAAACACTCGCAGTAATTACTCTGTTATCTGTCTTTTGTTCCATAAGTGGGCAAATTCATAATCCGCGTCAGACAGAAATAAATCGAAGGACAGATTCATTAAGCATAAATAATAGGTTAGATTCAATGCAAGTTACACTTAAAGAATATGTGGAATTTAACTTAAAAGCCCTTAGGGGTATTAAATCTCAGATAGAGGAAATTATATCATTATATGAAAAAATTGAGGCTAATGTGAATAATCCTTCTTTAAATCGATGGTGGCAGTCGCATAATCCTCAGTATCTTCAATTTCAAAAGGATTTTCAAGCCGAAAATAGGCAATATAATCTTGTCTCAAATGTTTTGAAAGTAAAGCATGAAACTGCAAAAAGTACAATAAACAATGTAAAGTAGGTTAAATGATTTTTTTTTGTTAGAACATTGCTTCGATATTATTTTCAATGTGATTCAATAGGCTATCATAGCTCACCCAGGCTTTCCATTATTCCATTCTATTTGAACCTCAATTCGTTGAGTTCTTTGAAAAGTCTGCAAAGTGCCATTAATAATTCTTTGCACAGTTTTGTTTAAAACAGGATTTTTTATGATTTTCGACATTTGCCGTGCAGTAGCCGTGAAAATTAAAGCTCATCAATGCTGATTATCAATACGATGAGCTTTAAAATTGAGGTCGGTGGCGGATTCGAACCGCCGTAAATGGTTTTGCAGACCACCACCTAGCCACTCGGTAAACCGACCGTGTACTCCGAAG
>JAFGOZ010000385.1 GCA_016926235.1 Bacteroidales bacterium
ATGATTGGCCAACCATTTTAAATCAATTAACAATTATATTTGAAAATAGAATTTAAAGGGATGACACACTTAAATGAACACTCCCCTGGATAACATTAAAACACCATGTTCTGTAAATGCATAAGGAAGTGTTCTGCGGCCACCCCAACTTGAGATCGCAATTTGCGACTTCAAGTTTTCAAATTCTTCCTTTGTAAGCTGAAACATAAAGTCATCGGGAAAGCGGTCTATATTCCTTTTTACCTGTTCATTCAGCCTTTTGGTTTCGACTCCGTATAAACCGGCCAGGTCATTGTCCAGCATTACTTTCTGCCCCCTGATAAGATAGATCTTACTCATAACTACTTCATCAGGAAGTACGATTGATTTGCTTTTATTTTCAGACATACTATATTTATTATATTTTGCTTAACGCATTCATGACATAAGCCTGCCTGGACGGCAGGCTTGCGCCATGCGGGGTTTAATTTAATATCATACGTAACTTAAACAGACATTAATTCCTAAACTTTACTTTGGTGGCTCAGAACCTGCGCACGGATAACATATCCGCGCGAGCAGGGCCGGTTAATGCATTAATGTATTTATATTCATTCTCAATACTACCTACTTTAATGCTCTTCTCTTGTGTAATACCATAACTTTTATCTTCTGACATCGCTGTTAATTTCATCACTTTGTCGTTAAGAAATTCCTGGCAGAACACATTAATTGGAGCAATAAGAATATATAAAAAAATGAAAGAATACTTCATCATAAAACTTTAAGATTTGTACCAAATTTTATTCGGGATAATTAATATTCCAATTTTTATTTTCTAATTCCTCTAAGCTATATTCACTCCTTTTATAAAGTTTATATTCCTTGATATAGCTCCAATCATTATACTTTTTAAGGGTATCTACATTTATGAAAAAAAGATTTAACCTATTATTTACGCTTCTTTGCACTAAAAACGGCCAACCATTTTGACTTCCTGGCATAGTTTTTTTTATTGTCTCACCAGGAAGTATTTTATCCCTTATAAAGTATTGTATATTCTCATTGCTTCTCATTTCCAAAATAGTATCCTCAGAGTAATCAACCGTAATAACTTCGTTACTAATATTTGTAATTTGGAGTCTATTATCGTAATAATCACAAGTACCAGCAAGTACCATTAATGCTCCTAAGATTAAAATTAAATTTGCTTTCATGTTTGTAAATTTTAATCACCAAGCCAATCAAAATAAAACTCAGAAGGAGTATTTACAAAATGTGGAAAATGAAAAATATGAGCTCCACTATTGACCGGTGATATTGGATAAGCTGTTGTATTAAAGTTCCCTTTAAAATACTTATATGATAAATAATTTGCAGACCATTCAGTCCAATTACTCATATAATCTAAATTTGAATAATACGGGTCACTATTTGCATATTTTGCATACCTCAAACTGGCAGGGGCGACATCTCCATAAAACACACCTGCACCCCATTTTCGAGCTTGGAGTATATGCCCGAATTCATGTTTTAATAAATCAACGTCATTAATGCCACCAGGGCCAACAAAAATGCCAACTCCTGGTACAGTCATTGCAGCCCCATACTTAAAGTTTCCAAAATTTAACTCCCGAACTCTTACACCTTCAAAATAGTACCTATTACCTTTGTATCCGGTAAAAGCTCCCCCCGAACTGGCAACATCACCACCTGGAGGAGGCATACCACCAAGTGAGCAACGCATAACTTCACCAATATTATTATAATTTCTGTATTCTGCTCTTGATTTTGCTGTAGATTTTCCAATTAATTTATTTAAACCTCTAGCATGAGCATTATCGTAACCTACTGAAAGCCCCATGATGGCTCCTGAAATACCTCCAGTAATTGCTCCCTCTTTCAATCCCTGTGCGAAATCACCACCCATGGCAGCATTTGTCAGGCCACCTACAACTCCTCCTGTAACTGCTCCGCTTAGTCCTCCAAATACGAACCCAGCCAGGCACCCATTTACTGAGGTCATTGCTGTTGAAGTTACATAACCAAATGCAGATCCCACAGCACTGGAAACAAACCCAACAGTAGCACCACGTGCAAATGCATTCCAGTCCCATCCGCCTGGAGATTGAGCAGACATTACTCCGGAATTAATTGCGTTCCAGAGGGCAAAAATACCTGCAACCAGAAGAGCCGGATTGTTACCATCAGGATCGATAAAATTTATCGGATTATTAAGAGCATATGCATATCTGTCGTAATTACCTGCGTACCCAGGGTACCCGATATAATTATCGGGGCTTAACATCCTGCCTAATATCGGATCGTAAACGCGTCCGTTCATATTGATGAGCCCGAATGCATCCAGGTGTTCATGTCCGGTAAAGCCACGGTCAAATAATCTGTCTTCCGGTAATGCGGCATAGGTCCAGGTAAAGGGATTACGCCTGCGTCCCCACGGGTCGTAATCAAATATTTGCTGTGTACCATTTACAGTGGCAATATTGCCGGTTCCATTAGTAATAACCCTGTATGATCCAAGGTAGTCTTTGTGTATGTAATAGGTATCATCGTCGCTTCCGTTTTCCCGTACATGGATTGCGGCCACGCCATCGGGACCCGGTATATAGAACAGTTCACAAACATCGCCGTTAATATTTTGTATTTCCTTTTCGTACAAACCGCCTGCATATATTTTGGTTTTAAGAGGTCCGTAGCCTATAGCATTGAAAACTGTCTTTTTCCGGGCCCTATCAGGCCCATATGTAAATGCCAGTTCGGTATTTTCGTCTGTATTTTCTATTCGGGCTACCTTATCGAATGCTGTATATTCGATTGTTTCGCTATGCACAGGTATATTCGAACCGGTTAGGTAGTTAATGGCATGCGGTCCGCCGGTTGTTCCTGTATAATCATAACTGCCAACATCAGTTTTTGAAAGAATATTGCCTGTTCCATTGTCGTCATCGTACTGGATACTGATCCTTTCTCCCGGAATTCCAAAATCGGTTAGCCGATTAGCATTATCGTATTCGTAACTTTCTGATAATCTGGAATGAATATGATCCTGACGGTTATCAAATACTTTCTCGTATGCATCGAAATTAAAGGACATATCCATACGGCGCACGCCGCTGGTATTTTCCACATACACATGTTGCGGGTAATTATAATTGTCGTATTCCCAGATGGTGGTAAGATCGTTACCCAGCTCGTATTCCGTAACCTGCCCCTGTGAGTTCATTTCTGCATAACGTTTTAGGTGAAAAGATATACCCAATGTAAAAATATATTATGGTATAAGTCAATAGTTATGCATTAATTTATAATAATTATAAATAAGAAAACAGGTTTTAAATTATGGAATGTCAGTTGTTTACAATTAATTTTATTAATATTTTATAAACGTACATAATATAAAATCAATCACAGTTGAATAAAAATACAATTCGGATTAGCAGTGAAAAGTTAGTTTAAAGTTGATGGTTTAGAAAGTTGAGAATGTTGAGATGGCTGAGAGCCCCGGAGAAAGCAACTGGAAGAGACTTTATTACGTCATCACGAGGGATGCACGATCGTGGTGATCTCAGTTTCTAAGTGAAATCGGTTTATTGATTTATGGCTGCTGAATTTCAATTTCTCCTCCCGCTCTGACCTCACTAACTCTCCTGTAAGGAGAGAACCGCCGCCACACGGAGTTTAAGGTATAGAAGGTTTATGATTGAGATGGTTGAGAGCCCTGTAAGGTTCATTTTCAATCAATCATTTTGGGCGAACCTGCCTGCGGCAGGTAAACCGGGAGGCGGGGACCCGGAATCTATTTATCATTGGTGTGGACTCCTGCTTCCGCAGGAATGAAATTTCAGTTAAGATTGCCACATCCGATTAACAT
>JAFGOZ010000386.1 GCA_016926235.1 Bacteroidales bacterium
GTCCTACCTACATAATCATCAGAATTAACTCGATTAAAGAGAACATCAAATTTCTTTAGTTGAAACTGACGAAACACCTTTTGTGGAATATCAGCAGACTTTGCGTTATTATCCTCCGCTAATATATCTATGATATTATCCATCTTTAAAATAGGATACCCATTTCCCTCTTCGTTCATTGCCACCGAAATACCGTACTGTGGATTGGGTGCTATTATTTTAGTCTTTATATGTTCTTTTGATGTTATAGTTGCCTCATTCCTCAGAAAAGAGGGATGCCAATAATCTGCATCAAAACGCATTTCCTGTCCTAATTCAGAAAGGGAAACCACTGAATATTCTATATTCTTGAATTGCCTTATTTCCATTATTTTGTTATGAAATCAAATGACAAATCATTTAACTTTATTCTTTCTCTTGCCCAACTCTCAAACGCATCTGCAATAAATGAAAGGTCGGTTTGATAAATTGGATTTTTATTTTCATCTAACACCATATTCCCTTCATCGTCTTTAAGAAATATGTAATCTCCTGAATTATTTTTAAACGGAAGTTTGCTGGTTGCAAAAAATATTGGATAATCTATAACTTCTTCGTTTTCCCTATATTTTCTAAGAAACAAAAGACTTGTTTTAGTACCAGTATGTGGCTTAAAACTATTGCCGTGCAACCCAATAACAGCTAAAATTCTTGCTTTGGTTGTCACATATTTCCTAACATACTTTTCATTACTATTATTGAAAATACCTTGTGGCAAAACAATCACTGCTCTCCCGCCATCTTTCAATAAATCAATTACTCTTTCAATAAATAGAATATGCCTATCAACTTTCTCCCAATTGCTTTCATTCTTCTTGAAAATGAGAATTTCTTTCATACGGGGTGTAAGTTGTGGCTCAAATAACTCACCATCTAATACACCTTCAAGCAATTTTTGTGATATCGTTTGACAAGCAAAATGTTGGTCATCTTCCTGCTCCAAATCAATATCTTCACTTTTGTTCAATTCTTTTATGGTCGAGAAAACATCGTTAATTCCATCATCGGAAAAAGTTACTCCAAATTCATCAGCGATAGTTTTAACCATTGACTTAATTCTTGTAATATCGATTTTATAATTGTATCGATATCCTAATATATCAGAATAGAGATTTATAAGTGATTTTTCCTGAATATCCCCTGCAAAAGGTGGATTACTCATGACAATATCAAATTTCAATAATTTATTCTTTTCCCCAGTACCTAATTCTTCTTTGTTTAATTCTACAGTAATTTCAGGTGTCCATTTTGAATGTTCCAATGAATTCTGCTTAAAAATGTGAGTTTTCCCATCACCTGCAATTAACATAATCGCTCTTGAGATTTTCGCTGATTTCTCATCAAAATCGATACCCCATAAATATTTTGATGCGTAATTTACTTTGCTTTTCTCAGAAGTTAGGTTGTTTTTCTTCCAAACATATTCCATAGTATGGACTAAGAACCCAGCACTCCCACAAGCTGGGTCAATAACATATTCTTTGTTTTTGGGATTAATCATCCTGACGCAGAAATCAATAATAGCTCTCGGAGTAAAATACTGACCTTTCTTGCTCTTGGCTACATCTGGAATTAAATATTCAAAGGCTTCATCAATTATTCTTAAATTCGATGAAAATAATTTTATCTCAGTAAGTTCACCTACGCACACATTCAAATGCTCTGCTGTAAGCTCTATCTTATCTGAAGCAGAAAATATACCATGCCACTCTCTTTTGGCTTCATCGAAAAGTTTCCCTATCTCCCTTTTTGTGACTTCAGATGATTTATATTGACGAAATAACAAAGATTTATCTTTACGATTTTCAGCTTCATACTCATCATATAGTTTCGCATATATTAATTTAAATATTTCAGTAAAACTATCTGCCCCTGAGTTTGCTAAGACAAGTTCTTCTAAAACCTCAATTATCGTACGAAGATTAAATTGTTTGTATTCGTTTATCGTATCTAACTCAATTAAAGTCCATTTTCGGCTTAGTATTATGTCCTTAATTGAAGCAGCAGGGTGTTCCTCATCTTTAACAAGTTGATATTCTGGTTCTGTTGGTATATCAGGCAAACTATCATCAAATTCTTTGGGATAAGGTCTGAATAATCTTGTTATGGATTTACCGTTTATGCCAACTCCCAATGGTGAACCTTCATTATTAAGGTAACTTTTTAATTGTTGAAGATTATTTTTTTGGTTAGGTGCTTTTACTTCAACCAATATCCAAGGAGTTTCTTCATCACCTTGATATACAACTATATCTGCTCGACCTCTACCATTTCTTCCAAAACTCACGTTTTGTTCACATCTAAATCTGGAAACTGGGTAATGATATTGCTCACTTAGTTCAAATAAGAATAACTGCCTGACAATTTCTTCAGGTGCTGATTTGTTATTTCCAGCATTATAAACCAACTTCTCTTTACCCTCCTTGTCATGGCTTTTAATATACCACTTACCGACTTCTTTTTCAAAAAAATTAAGAAAGGGAACATATTGTTTTAATAAGGATAAATCTGTCTCCCAGTTAGGTAAAATCTTTGATAATACATCCATCTTGTAGCTTTTTCAGTAATTTAATGTCTTGTCAACTAACGCTTTTGCTTCTTGGGATTTGGTTAATCAAAAGTAGGTAGTTTTTATCAATTTGAATTGTATAAATGCAACCAAATGTATTAATGATACAAACAGATATCTACACATTTTTTCTAAATGAATTCTTAACCTTTATACTACAGGTTGCTTTATAAAATAAACTGCCTTCCTTTTTCATCATTTCAAAAAGTTCAGTTGCATACTTCTTCTCAATAAGGTAACTGTCGAAAATGGTGTAAATAGTGGCATCAGGGTGTGAATTGATGAACTTCTGATAAATAATTTCATTTACAAGTTTGCTTTCCAGTAGCATCACGAAATTGAAGAAATCCTCATATGCTTTAGCCTTCATGCCATCCATGTACTTAGTTATTCGGGGAAATATTTTTACAATCTGCTTTTTATTCACATTCCGTGATTTTGATGTCGAGTTGAACCAATTCTTGATGACGATATCTTTGATTTGGTCACGGTCAATATCTTTATTCGGAAATACTAATTTCTTGATTGCTGAATAAAAGTCACCGCTTTCTAATAATCGTTTAAACATATATACCTCGTTCTCAAAGAGCATTTTTTCAACCTCTGATGTATGCTCAATAATATTTCCCGAAAGGATTTTGTAAACGACAAAAGCAGTTGAACTACCAAAGTCCAACTCTACCAATCCCTTACTATCACTATCCAAAACGAAAAGCCTTAATTCCTTTGGCATGCCATTAATTGTAGTAAAGAACCTGTTACAGACATTTGAATATGTGCTATAAAATCTCCCATTTGATATGTTAAAAATATAGTACATGCACGAGTTCAACCTGCCAATTGTAATATGGGTTTCAGCATATAATTTTTTGACATAGTGCATTGCGCCATCAGCATCGAATTTTATATTCGGCAATGCACAGAATTGATGAAGGATTGATGGAATGGATTTGAATTCAGAGAGGTTAACCGCCTCTGCCTTATCTTTAAGCCTAACACCAAATTTTTCATTCAGTTTTTTTGCTTTACTTTCTTTTACAGCTATCTCATGCTGGCTGATTATTGAATTTGAATAAACATCAGTAAACCTATAATAAGTTGAAGGAGCGGTAAATCTGTATTTATTCGCTTCATGGAATGTTTTAGCTTCAATTATCCCAAGGGTCTTGAGTTTACGAGTTATTATATTGAAATAATTCTTCGACTTCAAAGGTTCAATATCCCTTGCAAACATCCTTACAAATGTTTTATCATACTGGCATCTTAAAGTGTCATAGCTAACATGCTGACGCTCCAAAAGGACGTGTATGAAATAGTACATGGCAGGAATATATTTATGCAGTTTTTTCCCTTCAATAATATCCAAGTAACTTGTTCCATTATTTCTTCTTACCTGAACGGTATAGTACGAATTAGGCTTAATCAGTTCTTCCAGAATAAGGTTCTCTGGCTTATATAACTTTATTGAAACAGTATCTTCTTTTACCGTTGCCATACCTATCAGAATTTATCCTGAAAAAGAGAAAGTGAGTACAGGGGGGGATATCCTTCCCCTTCGGTTATATTAATATATGTCCTCACTTTTATTATCTCCCAATATAGAGAGCGTATGAAGGGGAATGACATATTCCATTTGATAAGAATACCAGCAATACCTATTCGTTGAAATCTGAAGTGTCGAGACGTGTGGTTTAAAGAAAAATAATCACCAGATTTTCCTCTTTTTATGCATGGCGAAGTATTTATATTTGAATTTAACATAGAATATCATTTTTTAATTAGCATGGCTTAATCTCTTGTCAAGCCATGCTATTTTCATTAATTCATCCCAATCATTAAATCTTCAGCGTGATGTTGCCTGACTGGTCGATTTCGTTGAAAAGCCTTCTTACAGCTTCACGAACCGTTTCTGAGCAGGAAATGCCAGATGCTCTCCTGATTTCTTTCAAACGCTCAATCATGCTGCTGTCCATCCTACAATAAAGATTTTTTTCTTTAATCTCAAATTTGGCTTTGTAACCTTTTACTTGTTCCATAATTATTCATTTTATATACAGTTATTTATTGCTGTGGAATACATGTGCTGTTCTTGTACCACATTCATAAATACTGTTTACATCAACGAATTATCATTTTGAGCACTAATTATTTCGACAATTTTAACTCAGGGCGAATAATATTTTCCGTTTTTTCATCCCAAAACAGATTACTAACCATAACGAAATTCAGGATAAGACCAAACCAGATTTTATTCATATCCCAGACCATCTTTTTAAGCCTTTTAACCTGTTCTGGGGTTAATAAATCAGTCTCACTGTCGATGCTTTCAATAGCTACACGTTTTGCTTCTCTAACTACATCGAAACCAAAAACATTCTGATATTGAAAGAATAAAACATAAAGTTCGTAAAGAGTGAAATGTGATATGAGATACTCTGCCAATAGGTCGTTTAATTGATGAGCGTAATTGATATCAAAATATGAACTCATATCAGGAACGCACTTTGAAATAATGTTCTCAGGCGTATTTAAGTACCCTTTATATACCATGTCAGTAGATAAATCATGGACTTGGAATAAGAAGACCTTACGCTGGTCTACGATTTCACCTGCCCATTTTACTTTCCTTCTATCCAGCTTAGTGAAGCAAGTATACTTTAATACATAATCACCATCGTCATTTTTATCAACGACCACATTCAGGTAACCACTTTCTTTGTGTGAGTTGATTTCGCATCTTATGCGGTCACTCACATTTTCGCTGTTAACGATTTTTTCTAATTTATTTTTCATAATTTTTAAGAGTTAATTATTAATAAATTTCAAATAAAAAAGCCTCCAACTATAACTTCAACACATCAGCAAACCTGCTAAATCAATCTTTAGCAATTCCGTTTGCTCTCTCTATGTTTTGGTTATAATTGGCGGCTCGTTCTCCTTCTATTGCTGGAAGGAGCATTTTAGTCACCAGTCTTCTCTCTTGACTTTATTATACAATAATAAGTCTCTACAAATATAAAACATGAATTCTAATAAAACAAGGGGTTATTCACTGATTATCAGCATTTTGACGAATGTAAATTCTTAATTAAGAAAAGTCATAAAACATTGAAAATCAATGTCAGTATTCTTAATTAAAAACTGTTTTGGGATGAATGCATAAAATACGTAGACGAAGGTGTATGAGAAAATATAAGATTTTGGTTGGTTTTATAAATTTCCAGATTGTTGTACGTCATATTTTGGTTGCATTATGTATTTATTCGAAGTCCACGAAAAGGTCTGCCAAGTCAACACCCAAGGTGTCAGCCAATTCAAGAAGGCTTAAAAGGGTGATATTCTTTCCGTTTTCTGCTCGGCTTAAAGTATTGCGATGCAAATTCAGATATCCAGCTAATTCCATCTGGGAGTATCCATTGTTAATACGGTATTCTCGGATTAAGCCAGCAATGCTGCCAAGTTTCTTATAATATTCCTGCGGATACGTTTTCTTAATCACTGGTCAAACTTTATAATAAATACTGACCATTAAATTGTGCGTTAACACCTACTATAAATATTCTTTTCAGTACCTTCCAGAAGCATTAATGCCAATTTATTGTACCATTCCCTGTTCAGATAATGCCATAAAATGGATGTTTCAACACTGAACAAGGATGTTTTCAATGATTTTTTGGCTTTTTTGTGCCCACATGCAGCGTATCAATGTGATTTCAAAAGTATGAAACTGGGAATGATGTTACAGGGATTTGAAAAATGACGTTGCATCCAGACCATAGTATTTTATCAGTTTCAATAGTTTCTCCGAATTCCAATAAACCTGTCCTGTGGTTATTAATAGGTAGGTATATCGTGAAATCCTAACACTTCTGCAAAGTTCAGCAGTACTGATACCATCCTGTTTTTGTAATTCAAGTAGTCGCCCTGCTATAGCTAACATAAATGTTTGGTCTTCTGGTGTCACAGGTTTGGGTGGTTGGTACTGTTTTTCCGATTGCTTTGGCTTTGCTGACTTGCTTGATTTCTGTCTCATTGACGAAAATTTGATGTAAAGGTAATTGTTGTCCATGAAAATGGACAGATTATTGACTATGAATTATCTGATGATAAATTTGTTTTGTACTTTAGTCCATTATTATGGACATCGGCATGAATAAGAAAATAATAATAAGACATCAAATCATTTATTCCGAGCATGATTTTAATGAAGCATGCATGCTGATTATGTTCATTGATGGGAATGAACTTGTTGCTTTTAATGCATTACCCATGCGGGAAGCTATCCCCAGCTACGATGAATTAAAACGGTATCGGTTTCAATTCTTTTCAGCGAATTAACAAAATGATATTAGAAAAACTACTGTTCAAAAAACCTACTGAAAATTGCAATTATGAAATGCCCATTTTATGCACATCTCAAAAATCAGAAATGACTGTATAAAAAACACCCGTTTTATGAACACCAGATTAAAATGCTTATGAAAGTTTCCATCTATGCCAGAATATCAAAAGAGACCTCTGATGCAACCAATCAGTTATTCTTGCTTCGTTCCTATTGCGAAAGCATGAATTATGAAATTATAAATGAATATGTCGATGTCGTTTCAGGTGGCTCACCTAATCGACCAGAATTTAACCGAATGATGTCAGATGCATCAAAGCGTAAATTTGATATGCTATTGTTCTTCGCTCTTGACCGTTTAACACGTGAAGGGACAAGGAAAACAATTCAGTATCTTCAATTATTAGATGATTATGGTATTGTTTATAAATCATATAGCGAACAGTATATTGATAGTTCGGGAATTTTTAAAGATGTAGTTATCAGTTTATTGTCAAGTCTTGCACTTCAGGAGAGACTTCGTATAGGTGAAAGAGTTAGAGCAGGTTTAGCACGTGCACGCCAATCCAACAGAATAGGTGGACGCCCCCGTTTGGATGAAAGAAAAATCGACAAAATCAAGCAAATGAAATTGAAAGGAAGCAGTATTGTTGAAATTTCAAAAACACTTAAAATCAGTAGGGGGAGTGTATATCAATATCTTGATTAATCAACTTCATAGAAGTTAATAACGACATATCATGCAGGCAATTATCAGTATTGATTTCCTGTTAAATACTATTTTGAACTAATAGTTACAAAATTCTAATAATCACTAAGATAAATTTCATAAATTTGATTTCATTTATCAGATTATTATATGTCACACGTTGATGTTGATGCCTTTGAAATTGCCATTTCTTTAATAGATGACGGTTTCCTGTTTGAAGATTTCGCTAAATCATTCCTCAGTGCGATTTTCAGCTACAGTTTTACTCCAGCAGGTGGAGTAAAGGACAGAGGTATCGATGCGTTTCAGCACATTTATACAAGGAATGATAGGGAAAAGATAATTTTCCAGTTCTCCACTGAGCAAGATGCGATAGGAAAAATAAAAAGCAGTATAAAAAAGTTAATTGGGAATAATATAGATTTCGACCAATTCTTTTATGTAACCTCTCGCCATCTTACAAACAAAGATATTATTGCTGAAAGCATTTCAGATGAATTTAATAAACCAGTAACCATTTATGATAATTCATGGTTAAAAACGTATGCAAACTACAGTCAAACTACCATAAATGCTTATAATATATTCATCGATAGTCATTTGCATGTTTTCAATAAGCCAAGTACAACCGTTGTAGTCGGAGATTTGGAGAAAGATGCAAGGCTTTATGTATACCTGCGGGAGCAAATTGCAGGTAAGGGTACAGATAAAAGATTAGAGGAAGCACTTGCTGATGCTTTAATAATTTTTTCTCTTGAGAGAACAAGTCCAGAGGAAGAAATTTTTAAAACCTCAGATGAAATAAAAAGTGAGGTTAGAAACTATTTGAAATTTGAAACTTCTGAATTCGAGAAAACAATTGACACCCGACTATCATTTTTATCCGCTAAACCAAGAAAAATTCAATTCCACGCTAAGGGTCAAGGTTATTGTTTACCTTATGAAACAAGAGTTGAAATAAGAGATAGAGATATAAAAGATACAGGTCTTCTTGATACCTTTCTTCTTCAGACAGGGAATACGTTGAAATATTATCTTAAAGAAGAGGGAGCGTTAGCGAGAAATTTAAGCATCCTAATAGAAAATGTTGTAAGGGAAATTTATTATCAACAGGGTTTGGAATTTGCGAATTTTATTGTTAATGGGGAAAGTAAAAGTGTAATAGAAAAAGAATTAGGAGATATTATTGGATTAGCAATTGACAAAAGTCCAGTTGTTCTGAAGAACAAGGAAAGAGTAAAAACCGCCATGTTGATGACTATTAGGGACATGGTATATAATGGGACATCTGAGCAAAAACACTACTTAAGA
>JAFGOZ010000387.1 GCA_016926235.1 Bacteroidales bacterium
GCTACAACAAGTTTATTGTTTGGCAGAATCTGAGGAAAATTAACAGCAGTTGTCTTTTCCTCTAAAATTTTCAATACATCCTGAGTATTGCCAATAAGATTATCATTGTAAGTTCTGATAAGCGTTGAAGTGCTTTTAAATTTGTCGAGGAAAACATAATTCTGGTTGGTCTCAATAAGAAAAGCCGATCCCAATTCCTGTTTAATTTCCTTTGTATTTTCAGCTACCATTGCATTAATAATCATAAAACCAGGTGCATCAACATTTGGAAATCGAATCATCCTGTCACCTTTTTGAGGCAAAACTGAAGGAGGATACACTCTGGGCTTATCAAATTCAAGTATCAAATAGGGTACTAACCTGTTTTCCCTCAGTGAAAATAAAGTGTCATCGCTGTTAAATTGTACATTAAAGCTCTTATCTCGCGGCATAAGGGTAGCATATTGGTAACCTGGCTTCTCATTTTCCATGTAAGCTTTTTGTTGTTTTGTATTTAAAACTCCAGAAATAAATTCACCTGCTGCATTCTGATATATTACAGCGTAATGGGTTGAATCAGATTTTAGCGGATCACTTGGAGTACCTATAATAATCCCGTTCTTATCAACGACAACAGAACCCCATCTGCCGGGGATACACTTTTTAACCGGCTCCATGAATTGTTCATTAACAATGTCATACACCAGGATATTATCATTATGTTGAAAATCATTGATATAAAGAAGGTTATTTTCAGCAATAAAATATTGTGGGCTAAAAGTTGAAACCTCCTGAGGTCCTTTGCCAACGTTAATGATCTTTTTAATAAACTTACCTTCGGGTGAAAACTTGTAAACACCCTTGGTTGTGTATGCAAGGATGTACTGGTCACCGACATAAAATTCACTTCTTCCCAACAACGATTCATCTGTGGTTTCAAGAGGTATCAGTTTGAATTTATCAGCCAGATCGGTGAGCTTGAGGTCAATATACTCTTTTGTTTGATCAATATTAAAAGTATAAACCTTATCTGCATCGCCGTCAGATGCCTTTTTTTTAGCGCTTTTACAAGCAACCAGACCCAGGGCCATAGAAGCAATAACAACAATACTTCCAGCTTTCATTAATCTTGTATTTAGTTTAGCTCTTTTTCACCTTTTCACTATTATGAACCTTATCAAACTTCTACTTCAAACTTCTTCTTCAAACCCTATCAAACCTTATCAAACTCTATCAAACAAACAAACACCGAACAAGGAACACCGAACACCGAAGTTTTTAAAACCATCACCTAGCACCCAGCCCCCAGCCCCCATTCTCTCACTAAAACCCAACCTTCTCATCAAACTCCTTCACCAGCGCCTGATCCTTCTCAAAATCGTACAGCGTCAACTGCCTGATGGTATAGTAATACTTCCAGTATAGCCGAAGTGCTTCAATGTAATTGAGGTTGGCCTTGTCCTGTCGTTCCAGTGCCAGCGAAAGGCTGTTCACATCCGACTTGCCGATCATAAACCGCTGTTTTGTGATCTCATAGGCCTGCCGGGCGGCTTCACTCGTTTCGGCAGCTGTTTTCACCACATCTTGTTGCATATTGAAATCGCTTACCGCCAGCATAACCGACTGCCGGAAGTCGGTTTCGGCCTGTTCGGCCGACAGCTTCATGGCCTCATAATTGTTTTTTGCCATGTTATACTGACCTTTCCGTTCGCCCCAGTCTACAATGGGTATCGACACCCCTATGGCCGCATTTTGCTGGTTGAGCGGATCGCGGTATGAATCCAGAAGATTTGCACTCTGCTGATTCAGCCCGTAGCTGGCTGTCAGCGAAGCATCCATTAGTCCATTCCGGCGGGTTTGTTCCACATTGCTTTCCGATTCAAGTACCTGTTGCCGGTTGTTAAGCAAACCGGGATTGTTTTCCTGTGCCTGAAGCAGTGCCTTATCAAAAGAAACCTGGAATTCCGGTAGATTATCGGGCAGTGTTAAGGTCACTTCCTGCCCGGTGTTCAATTTGAGAAATGAATAAAAGGCAAACCGGGCCGACTGCAGTTGTTTATTGGCCGAGGCAAGGTCATTCCGGGCTGTGAGTGCAGCCACTTTCAAGGTCAGCAATTCGGCCTGTGAAAGGGTGGCAATTTCAAAGCGCTTTTGGCCGATACCATACAGCGTATCAGCATTGGCCAGATTAACACTGGCCATGTTCAACTCGATTTGTGCGGCCAGCAGGTTAAAAAAGTAAGTAACCGTTTGGATTGAGATGGCTTCGGCCGACTGAATATAGTTTTTGCGTGCGATGTCGTACTTGAGAGGTTCAATTTTACGTTGCCATTTGAACCTGTTGTATCCCAGGATGGGCTGTGACAGGCCTATTCTCAGGGGAACCGACGAAAACTGCGTATAGTCGTTATCGCCGAAATTTTGCAGGCGACCTATCTCTGTGTCGACGTACAGCTTGCCGCCCGTAAAGGGGATATTCTGGCTCAGGCTGGCATTCGCATATGAATAGAGATTTTGCTGTTCACGGTATTCGTCAATATCGAGTTCCGAATTATACCGTTGAACGAACGAGCGATTATAGCTCAGCGGCGTGGTGTTCAGTGTAAGCGAGGGTTTCTTTTGCGCCAGGTAAGACCGGTAATCCCAGTAACTGGCCAGGTAAAGATTACGGTAACGGAAAGCTGTGAGAGAACTGTCGTTGGCGATACGAATGGCCTCGGACAAGGAGAGCGAAGGCTGCCCCGAAACGCGTAAAGACAGTAGCAGTAACGTAGCAACTAAGCACTTAACAGGGTTCATAGAGTGAGTATATATGATGCAATTTTTGGTTAATCACCCCCTTAAATCAAACTTTGCTACAACCGTCATCATTAACCGTGATAAATATAGTAAAAAAAGTTTAAAAAGTTCCATTACATTTGAAGGTTTGAAGCATCGTGTTTGAGGCTTCGCGTTTTAAGAAGAAGTTTGAAGCTACACGTTTAAACATTCAAACTTTCAAACTTTTCTTACTCAATCCTCTTCAAAAACCTATCCCACCTAAACTTCCTAAACCACTTCGCATCCGGGTCCCATGAAAAAAGTACAAACACTGCCTTGCCAACGATACTCTTCTCCGGAACAAATCCCCAATAGCGCGAATCTTTAGAACCATAGAAGTTATCACCAAGCATAAAATAGTAGTTCTCTTTAAAAGTGTATTCAGAAGTATATTTGCCTTTAAGAAAAACCGAATCATTCCTAATTTCAATTGCGTTACCTTCGAATAATAGCATTCCTTTATAATGGTTTGCACTCACAGAAGTGAGTTTTATTGTTTTGGACTTACCGGGCACCCATAAGGGACCATAATGATCAATTGTCCAACTCAGCATGCCATCATATGGAAACAGCAAAGGTTTTTCTTCGTTGTCATAACTTTTTTCCTTAATTATTTTCAATTCTTCATTCTTCGTTTTTACATTTCTCCGATTTTTTTTCATACCTTCATTTTCTTCTTTTCTTCTTTTAATAATAACGACTGTATCATTAGCAATTGCAAAGCATCTTTTCACAATATAATCGCTGTAAAAATCAGAATTACCATCAGTTAATGAAGGATAATCAGGCCAATTAAATATAATTACATCACCTTTCTTTGGCTTACTTATACCTTTGTACCACTGATATTCCAGCTTTCTTTCTTTCATTAGTTTATGGAATTTAACAGTCCGTGGGCCATAACATAGCTTACTTACCATAATGATATCACCATGTTCAAGACAAGGGGTCATAGAACAGGAAGAAATGTAAACTAAATCAAAAATAAAGAGTCTGAAAAAAATAATGAGCAATAGAAGAAAAGAAAAAGCAAGAAATGAAAAGATCCATGATTTGAATGTTCTTAATGAGTTCATCTAATAAGTCATTTATATTGAAAAAGACCTTTGGTTTAAACTTCAGTTATCCCAATTGATTGGTGGTTTACTGAATATGATAAAATTCCCAAGGAATGGTTAAAAGATGTGTATACAAGGATAACCGTTTATAATCGTGATTACAGAATTGATCTAGTAGATTGTTTAAAGAACCTGTATGGTACTCGGAAGATTCAAAAATACTCCAATAAAAATCCAATTAGATTACGAAATCTATGGAATCCGCTGATTTTTTAACACCTCAAAGTTCTTACATAGTTCAAGTTAAAAGATTGCTCTTGTTAAGTTTAATATTAAAATGTTTGACACTAAAAATTTACTTCTAATTAATTCATCCTCAAGACTTCTATTCAATTGAAATAGTTGTTAAAAACGATTTCAAAATATTTAATATTATTTTCTTCAAATTTATCAGGCACAAATACAGATCTTAAGGATTGATCATTACCAATAATAAAGTAAAATGGATCAGAAATTTGCAAATTATTAGTTAATAAGTCTTCAGTTACATTGAAACAATGAATCTTGTCATATCCAACAAATTTCATAGCGTGTGCTTTGAATTTTCTAAAATCATCGAAATTTGAGATAATATAAAAGCTTACTTCTTTATGTCTTTTAGAAAGATTCATGATTCGTTTTAATTCATTCTCAATATATTCTGCGTTACAATTAAAACAAGAAACATAGTTGAACGAGAATGATATAGCTGATGTTAATCTTAATTCATTTATTATTATACTATCTCCATTAATATCTGTTAAAAAAGCATTAGGTTTGAGTTTACAGGTTCCAATTTCAATTTCAATAAATTCCTTATTTTGGACTTTTTGCAAGTAAACATTATCAATTTCCTTTTTGTAATTGTATGATTGTTCCAAGATTTTTGCTGAACGGAGGCTCAATGCTGAAA
Source organism: Bacteroidales bacterium (assembly GCA_016926235.1). The sequence goes on from JAFGOZ010000387.1 coordinate 4,810, forward strand.
CTAAGACTGATATTGAGAGTAAAGACAATAATAATATATGCTTAATAGTTTTCATTTCTTCATAGTTAAAACTTAACAAGTCTAATTCATACTATGGATTTTTAATTTTCATGAAAATTAAAATAGGATTATCAGTCTCATTCCAGCCAATAAATTTTTCGCTATTTATCGTATTTTTTATAGCACTGTTTGGCATTCTTTCTGGATAAACAGCGTAAACGAGAGTATCACTATATGCAGCAATTGGTATTGTGAGTGGTACTCCGTCAATGTCATTTATTACACTATCAATTGAGACCATAGCAAGAGTCTTTCGAAAAAATAATCCCAAATATCTTTTGCTAAAGATAGGTTTATTAAATCCATATGTGAAACACAATAATGAATCTGAAATACTGAGAATTTCATGTCCAAAAGCATATTTCCCAGGGCTATTAATAAGTTTGAGAGCTTTATCAAACTTAAGATTTCTCATATTCGTTGGTAGAGAATATTTACCATAATTAAATAGCATCATCGGCTCAGGATTAAGATTCGTCCTATTAAGTTTGTATACTGTGTCTATGAACAATTTTGCAAGGTATAGATCATCTCTGTCCCAAACAAATACTTTTGTTAGATCTATTGAACCACCATTGACCTTAATAGATGGATCATAATTGAAATGTTTGGAAATTATTTCGTTGTTATTTTTTATCAATAACACATCATAATTAATTTCATTACCATTTACAAAATTTGGCAGTTTTCGTGTTTGTAAAGCATAACAGTTGTCTGATAATTTTTCCATGAATATGAACATATATGGCATTTCTCTCTCATATTTAAATTTCCCAGTTAAGTTAAATACCTGCATTTTCTTTTGATTAATGTCATATATCTCCAATTCTTCTTTTTTACAGTCAATAATGAAATCTCCAATCAATGCATATTGTCCTGGGCCTTTACCAATAGAACCGATATTAAACAAGTACTTTCCTTGATCATTAAATACCAGTATCTTGTTTCCTCCCTTATCAAGAATGTAAAGACTTTTATTAACTCGAATCATTTTATCAATTGATACTATATAGCTGTTAGTATCAGTTTCTAATCTCAGATATTTGATACTTTTGCAAAAATCACTAAGATTAATATTCGAAATTTCATCTGGATTAACATATATTTTCTCAAGTTCATTAATTTTAGATTTTTCATTCTGTGCGCAACTTGCCATTATTAGGGCACAGATAGCAATAAATACAATATATTTCATAGAAATAAGTTTTAAAATTTTACCTTATTTAAGGTAAAAGAACCCATACGTGTTTTTAAAAATTCTTAATAATCTAAAAGTTTACTCTCAATCTTTTAACAAACTGTGAATACAGGGTTAAATATATTTGTATTTATAGACTATTTTCAAGATGCGAGTCAACGACAATTTATTTTCATTAACCTTCCAAAAGGTTAACCTTTTGGAAGGTTACATAACAGCATCGTTCTACTAATAAGGTGATGATAGGGGTACGTACAAAGAATAAACACAATAAAACTTGAGTGAACGAAGATTTCACTTAACAATTTACCTCGTATAAACGTAAATACAAGCAGCTCCAGTATAATTACAACATGCATAATATCCATCACTACAAGTTACCCCATAGGAAACAGGTCCAGCAGTGAAAGAACAAGAAGTTGAGCCCGGCCCTCCAGTAATACAAGTAGGACTACTAGACTCTCCTGAAGCAATAGCTAAGGTTGCTAAGTCCTTAATTGATAAATTATTGTTATCTAATTGCGCTGCAATAGACCGAAAATCTATAAATAATGTTGTTAACATGATAACAACACCTAATCCAACTATTAATTTTTTCATTTTTTAAGGTTTAAATTTGTTTTATATGGATCAACTTTTTTTAAGGAAATAACTAAATGTTGTAATAATAGAACTTAATAAGCTCTAAATGAATACATATCTATACCTTATGTATTATCAATTCTTTCACTACCTTAGTAGTGATGTGAAAAGTATGTAAAAAATTTACAATCGAAAGCGATGAATTGGTTTTTCTTTTCAGTGGTTAATATTAGCCCTGACTGGTTAATATTTCTCCTAAAAGGTTAAGAAGAAAGATAAGAGATAAAACCACATTAATATTCATAGAGATAATATGGTAATATTTGGTCAACCATGAAACACTATGTAACCAACTAAACCTATTATCAAATTTTCAATTACCTTTGTCTGATTGCTAATCATTGGGGGATGTCATTTTATTCTATTCCATGATTAATGTAAAAACTTAATTGCTGGTAAATAGAAAATTTTTTTCCCCCTTTGGCATAAAATGGTATTTATCATAATTATAAAAGAATTATAAATATACAATATGCCAATAACTAAAAATATATTCAAGTTTGTATTATGTAAAAATTCAATATACGGAAAAACTATTAGTAGGATGAAGAAGATGGACAATAAAATAGTCCAGGAAATTTGAAAGTTTAAAATCGATTTACCAACCTCATCAATATTCTTAATTTTATCCTTTTTCAAAATCCATATTGCTAAAGGTATAATTATCCCAAGCAAGGGGAAAACTAAGAAGCCAAATTGAGACGAATTCAATAAAAATAATACATTTTTATCTTCAATAATTTTCCAATCAATAATGTCGTCAGGTGAAACCTGTAATGATATAGCTAATCTTTTCAGCGTATCACCTCGAGGCAAAGAAACTCCATTCTCTATCCGTTGAATTGTCCTTAGACTTAATCCAGAATTTTCCGCCAGTAGTTCTTGAGTCATTCCTTTCTTTACTCGCAATTCTTTCACTCTTTGGTTTAAGTTTACCATTTTTTCTATATTATAAAAATTTATTGAGTAAAGGTATTTAGGTCTAGACTATTTTTGTGACGTCTTAATTACGTCATTTATATGACAACTAAGTTTATTTTTATGTATGAAGCACAAAAAAGCAAATATATCCACTTTTTATGAGTTTCGGCAAGGATCGCTTCCAGAATAAGATGAAAAAAACTGAGTTAATAAGGATCAACTAATTACCCATGTGAAAAGATAGTTGGTTTTATACATCGTATCAACATGTACATCGCCGAATGGCTTACTGTTATATTATTTGACCAATCAATACAATTGGATTGTCGTCTATTGCAGGTTTCTGTTCATTCATATTGAAAAAAATCGAATCTAACTTTTCCGGAGAAATAAAATCCTTTGGATAGAACACAAAAACTAATTTATTATTTCTTGTTTTGCTTATTGGCCATATTTCATCATATATTCCATCAATATCATTAGTTATGCCTTTTCTACACTCCTTAAAAATTACATTCATGTCATTAATATCATAAATAGCATTATTAATACATCCTTTATATTCAAATGATAAGAAGAAATGTTTATCTGTCAGCAGAAATCGGAATGGTTCTATGTACTGACTTTTCAGTTTCCGATACTTTTCAGGATTAATCTTAAGGTGATATGGTAAAAGCTTATTTTTCAAATTGTAAAATGCAATGGGTTTCTTTTGCCCATGCATATCTATTTTATAAATATACTCACTACTAGCGCCTTCGGAATATATAATGTGATCATTTTCATTAAAGAAACAATTACTAAGTTCAATATAAGGACTTTTTCTTTCCTCAGGGTAAATCTTTTCATAATTCACTGTTTCAATAGTTTTACCCTCTTGGTCAATAAAAAAGATACATGTTGATGTTGTATCACTAGTAAATATCTTCGGTACAAATAAAGCAAATTTATTACTCGATATACAAGCTAAATTTGTTGCAAAATATTGAATTTGAATTGTTTTTACATAGTTCCCAGATAGGGTGAAAATATCTATTTTATTCAACTTATTCAAGATGCCAATCTGACTGGTTTTTGGTATATAACAGAAATCAAAAACATTAAATAATTCACCAGGACCATAACCCATTTTACTAATACGATTTTCAAAATGCTGAAAGCTTCCCTTAATTAGTAGCATTCAAAATTAATGATTTTAATTTGATGTTAATGTCCTGTTGAAATGTGGGAAACTCTGTTTGGCCTTGTGGGTTGTGGAGTTTTCCATATTTCAATAGGAATGAGACCGGAGTGTGATACATTAATGAGCTATGTGGTCTTTCATTGTTATATGTCCACAACCATGCATTAGATATCACTTGGGCTTGTCTGATGGTTTCAAACGAATAACTATCAAGAACTTCTTCACGATAGCTTCGGTTAAATCTTTCGACATATCCGTTTTTATGAGGCTTTCCTATAGGAATGAATTTAATTATGATGCCTTTTTCGTTTGCCCAGTTTTCAAGCGCTTGCGCAATAAACTCTGGTCCATTATCAACCCGAAGGCCCTCTGGTTTTCCTCTCCAATCAATTAGCCGATCAAGTTCTCTTATTACTCGCTGGCTTGTAATACTGGTTCCTAGCGTAATGTTTAATGCCTCACAATTAAAATCATCGATGACATTAAAAGTTCTGAATTTGACACCATTATTGAGAACATCATGCATGAAATCCATGCTCCAGGTAAGATTGGGTATTAGTGGTTGTACTAATGACTCTTGTGGACGCAATGGAAGCCTTCTCTTGCATTTTCTTCTCAGGTTAAGCTTCATCTCTGTATAGATCCTATAAACTCTTTTATGGTTCCAAAAATGGTTTAATTGTCGAAGATGATAGTGCATCATCCAAAAACCCCATCGCCGATGCACCTCCGCCAGTTCCGCCAGCTTATCTTTAATCTCCTGGTCATTATCTGGTACAGGATGATAGTAATACACACTCTGACTTATGGTAAATAGCACGCAGGCCTGCCGAATGCTCAACTTGTGCTGCTGATGAGCATAGGTTACTAGTTCCCGTTTCTCCGCAGGCCTTAGAGTTTTTTTTCGATTACGTCCTTTAAAACAGTTATTTGTAATGCCTGTTCAGCCACTA
>JAFGOZ010000388.1 GCA_016926235.1 Bacteroidales bacterium
AGCGCTTACTTATCTAGGTACACCAAGGCAACCAATAGAGCTTACGCTCGCAAACCCTCTGCCAGCAATGGCTTATACACGCTGTTGTGTGCCGTTTTATTTTTTCACATCAACGATAGCGGCATAGATTACACCCAATGATATGGCTCCTTTTTCAATCGGTTCGTAGTTGAATCCAATCCCAATAATAACAGTACTATTTTCTTCAAAACCTGCAAATTCTTTATCACCTTTAATTAGCTGCAAATTACTTTTACTTAAATGAATCAAGCTATCTCCAGACAAGTTAGCTTGATATGTATTATTATCAATTATCACTTGAATCAATTCTATCTTTTTATCTTTTACTTGTTCAGGAATCTTAAAATCGTAATTCGTTGCGTCAATGGTTAAAAAAGAACCAGGTCGAATTGTAAAATTAAATTTTTGCTCTCCTTCAACTGCCGAAGCATGATTATGTAAATCATCTAACTTTATTGATTGGTAATCCATATAGTTAATTTTATTTGCATTTTAACAAGATATTAAAGTATTTGGAATCAACCACAAAGCACTCATTATAATAATAAGCCTACTCATTATTATCAAATTTTAATGTCCAATGCGTCAATTTTTAAAATGGAACACAACGCCCGCGTGTATGAGCCGTTGCGTTGCCAATGCGCTTACTTATCTAGGTACACCATGGTAACCAAGTGTACTGACCATCGTAAACCCGCTGCCAGCAATGGCTTATACACGCTGTTGGACACTGGCATTTTTTTGATTCAATTTTTTAATCTGTCGGTATTAATTGTCCGTTTTTAATTGTCTCTATTAATTGATTCATGAATCGAGAAGCTGGTGCTCCATCAACTATATCATGGTCAAATGACACTGTTAAACATAAATATTCTCTTGATACAAATTGATTGTCCAATTCAACGACTTTTTTTTCTATGCTCCCAACTGTAATTAAAACTGTTGCTGTCCCATGTGGAATAAACCAAATTGGTTCTTTGCTATACATTCCAACAGCAGTAACAGCAATCTTTCCATACTTCTTAGCCATGTGGATATTCTTGTCTGCAATCCGAATAAATAGTCTTAGAAGGAAACTCGGTATTAATCTAATCCATGTTTGACCTGAAAGACTTCCAAGTTTGTCAGTTTGTTGGTTTTTTGCTTCTCTTATTTCCTTGTGAATTTGAAGATAAGTCTTATCCTGTGCTTGCTTAATTCCAATTGGTTCAGGCACATTCTCTCCGGCTATTTCACGTTCAATTAATACGCTTATTGTAATATCATCAAGTAATATAAGTTTTCCGCCTTTTGTAAATGCGTTAAATTGCGGATAATCTTTAATAACATTTGAAAGACATGTCACAATATAGGCTGTCAAAGAAAGTTTTTCTCCAGTTTTTTCAAATTGTTTTTTAATCAAGTCCCTTGGTTCTTTAATATCAACTTCGGTAATACAATGTATCGCATTTTTACCCTTCGTTACCGTCGCAGAAGCAATAACTGCTCGTCGATTAAAACTCAAGGGTAAACTTTTATATCCTTTTTTCATTGTCAATATTCAATTGATAGATTCTATCGTGGTGTCCCTCTTATGCTTGTGCCCAACGTCCGCGTGTATGAGCCGTTGCGTTGCCGGAGCGCTTTGTTGTCTAGGTAGCACAAGGCAACCAAAAGAACTGACCTACGCAAACCCTCTGCCAGCAATGGCTTATACACGCTGTTAGCAAACGTAAAGATTTATTATTCTTTTAAACATCGAATTGAATAACCCTCCTTAATTTCTCCATAGGAAGATGATAGGCTACTACCCCCATAGTCAAGATAATAGTATTTACCCATATCATCACCCATCAAGGATGTGGACCACCAATATGAACATGCACTCATATCCATATACATTCCATCCATCTTTCTATACCCGCCGGGTAATGCAGTAAATCCAGAGCTATTTGTTGCTTCACTATTTGGATTAGGATTAGTAGCCCAATGTGTATCGCCAATTTCTCTTAACTTTACACCTGAATTAGGACCTAGAAAATCGATAAGTGCATCCCAATCATCATCACTTGGAACTTTCCATCCTTCAGGTGCAATATTACGTGAATCCTTTATTACGTTTAAATTATAAAGTAAGCCATAGGTGTTCCTGTTTTCGCTATTATTGTCATAATAAGAGAATGCTGCGGCTGTATTATTGCTCCATTGGACTGCATCTGCAACATATTGAATAGGATCTCCATTTCTAAACTTCGTTACTTTAAGATTTTCTGCCATCCATATTTGATTTCCTATCTTCACTGTCTTATAAGTATTTCCTTCAATATCCTTTAACGAAAGTATAGCATCATCTTCCTTGCTGCAACTATAGGAAAAAGTAATGATTGCAGTCGTTATAGTAAGGAATTTAGTCCAATTTAATTTTCGGTTTTTCATAGTTTATAGAAATAAAATGGATATAATAGTCAGGTACATTATAGGGTCTAACACAACAAATGTTAAAATTATTCAATTAAATGAAGTTAAATATTTCTTTAAAAGCCAGATTTGAAAAATGGAAAAAAATCTTATGTGATTATATGCTTCCATAAAACAAATCTAAAAATTTGATTTGTTGCATTAGGTTTGTGAATTTGCCCAGTTTTTTTATGTTGGCTAACGTTTGCGTGTATGAGCCGTTGCGTTGCTAAAGTGCTTACTTATCTAGGTACACCAAGGCAACCAAAAGAACTGACCTACGAAAACCCTCTGCCAGCAATGGCTTATACACGCTGTTGTACACAGTTTTATTTCCTATTTAAATCAAGTCGGTTTATTTTCCAGTATACATATTCCCCTATTATTCCTTTATCATCTGTCCAGGAACCAGTGTCAAGTTCAAATTCCCCAAAATCTATAATGACTGGATCAATAGATATTATTCGGCCATATCCCTCGTACTCCCAATCATTATTAGATCTGACTAATAAAATCTGCTTTTCTTTATTCTCAGACAAAATGTATTTTAAATCAACATCTGCAGATATAGAAGACAGTGCTATATCAATAATTTCTCCAATTGTAAAATTTTCCCCATATGAAAATGCATCGATAAGGCCTCCGTTTTTCCCTTTAAAGGTCACTGAGCCTTCAGGTGGATCCAGTCCAAGAAACCAATCTGTATTAATGATCTGTGTTTTCATTTAAAAATTGTGTACAACGTCCGCGTGTATGAGCCGTTGCGTTGCCAATGCGCTTACTTATCTAGGTACACCAAGATAACCAGAAGAACTGACCTACGCAAAGCCGCTACCAGCAATGGCTTATACACGCTGTTGTGGGCTGTGCTTTATAATTTCTTGTCTATTACTCCTGCTTTCAGTAATGGATCAAACAGGTTTACCGCTCCTCCATGTTCAATTATTTTTCCATCCTTGATCCTATCTACATTAACTCCAGTAAAAGTTATGGGTTTTCCGGTTGGTTTCATACCAAACCATTCATCTTTAAATGTGCCAGTAACAGAATAGGTGGTCACTACCCACTCACCTTCGGATATTTGATTTTCTATTGTTAGGTTTAGATCAGGGAAAACCCTTCGTACACCGAGCACATGTTCTATTGCTCCTTGGATTCCAATTGGGTATCGTTCACCTTCATATACTTCCGTATAATCTTCTGATATGAATTCACGGATATTAGATACATCTCCGGTATTTTCAATCCGTTCTATATATTGGCGAATAATAGTTTTGTTATCAGGTATTCCCATAATTAGTCTGTCTTGTTTTAGCATTGCCCACAACGCCCGCGTGTATGAGCCGTTGCGTTGCCAATGCGCTTACTTATCTAGGTACACCAAGGAAATTAAAAGAACTAACCTTCGCAAACCCACCGCCAGCAATGGCTTATACACGCTGTTAGCAATATTGCATTTTAAATTTCGACTGATAATTTCAATTGTCCGCCTAATCCTTCTCGAACTATTCTCATTAATGTTGAAAGGCGAATATCACTCGCATTATTCTCTATCCGAGAAATATAATTTTTAGTAGTACCTACCTTCTCTGCAAGCTGTTCTTGAGTTAAATGCTGTCTCTTTCTTGCTTCTTGTATTAGTACACCAATTTTAAAAGCTTCAAATTCCTGCTCGTACTTCTCACGTGAAGAAGTCCCTGGTTCGCCATACTTTTTATCAAGATGGTCGTCCCATGAAGTCAAATTTTTACTTATTTTTTCCATCGAAATATTCCTTTCTTAATCGTTCTGCTTTATCAATCTCTTTTTGAGGTGTTTTCTGTGTCTTTTTTTGAAATCCGCTTAATAATATCACCAGATTCCCTTCATCAAAACAACAAAACACCCTATAAATATTACTTCCGACTTGTGTTCTTATTTCCCATAATCCATTCTTACCTGTTAAATGATCAAAATATACTTTAGGAACAATTCTCAATGTACGAACCAATTCAATTGTCCAATCCAACCGATCCTGAACCTTTTTGGGTTGTGCATTATAAAAATCCCAAAAGTGATTTTTGAATACTATTATCGTCCGTTTAAACTCTATCAAATCAAATTATTCTTTTAATAATAACACAAAGTTACCTAATCAGACAACCAAATCCAAATCAGGAGGATATTTTTTTGTACAGGCTGTCTTTTTTTGCATTATTGCTAACGTCCGCGTGTATGAGCCGTTGCGTTGCCAGAGCGCTTACTTGTCTAGGTACACCAAGGTACCCAAATGAGCTACCCCTCGCAAACCCACGGCCAGCAATGGCTTATACACGCTGTTGGCAACTGTTAATTTAGGATTCCGATTTCACTAATTTTTATTATACTTTCTATGTAAGGCAGGCTATAGTAAAACCTGTCAACTCGATCAAGCTCAAATTTTTTTACATATTCAAGTCTTTCCCCTAATTCTTTGATATCTTTTATATTTAATACAATTTTAAAGCTCTCAAAAAATCTTTTTGATTTTAGTCTATTTAGAATCTTAGAGTTGTGTATGCGAAATATTGACATATAAGGAAACCAGATTCTTGAATGGTTTTCATATTTAGCACTTATTATGGAAACATAATAAAGAATCAGATCCGTTTCCTTAATTTCATCTAGCGTAAAATATTGCGAATTTATTCGCCTACTAAGAAGTTCTGCTGTTACATTAATCTGATTTAGACCTAACCGTCTTATGCGAAAACTATTTAAAGTCGCAATTGAATTACAAAAATTAAAAAAACCTAAGCTATTGACATCGTTGTTTCTATTTACTTGAACAACATAATTTGTATTTATAAGATAAGACAAACTGCTAAACATTTCGCGCTTTAACAGAATTGTGCAAATAGAAATATAAATTTCATAAAACCAAAATTTTATATGATCAAAAGCCATATAACCTAATTCGCTTGAGGAATGGAAGCTACTTTCATGATTAACCATAAATTCTAAGGAATCTTCAAAGAATCGATGAATAGTACTTTCATTAAAAGAATTGTAAGATATTGATGAATAGATGAAATCCAAAAACTCATCTTTAGCTGGTTTTAATAGTTCAATTCTTTTAAGTATGTACTCATCAACTTCCTCATGAATATCATTTGGATCAACTATTTGCTTTTTAATTTCATTACTAAAAAGATCCAAGTATTCATCGATTAGGTTTGCTGTATATGACCTTTGTGAAATCATTGCATTCTTAAGTAACCTTAGCTTATTTACAGTCGGTGATGAAACTATCACTTCCTCTGTAATGAATGGAGGAGGAGTACCAATGACTGGTCGCTTGAATAAGGGTTTATCAAAAATATTTCTCAGTAGTTTTTCATACTCACTTTCGAACATGGAAATATCACTGAAATCTATGTATATTCTTGATTTTATGAATACAGGTATAAATTCTTTACCTTGTTCGTCTCTTTCCATTATTGGAAAAAACGCTCAAATTTACCAGCCTGCGCCGGGCTAAATTGACCAGGTAGCGCCGGACCAAATTGACCACCTACGCCAGATGAAATTGACCAGGCAGCGCCGGCTCAAATTGACCACCCTGGAATGAACCTGATTATACCTTACTGAAAAGCGGATATGAATGATTAATGTTGGGCTCTCCAAAATTAATCAACATGTCAAATTCATTAATTATCATGAGTAAGGTAAGAAGTATAATCAGGCTTTACACCGAGGGTGTCAGCAAAAGTTCCATCAGTGTTCGTACAGGATTACCGCGTAACACAGTAAAGAAATACATTCGTTTGTTCTTGGCTTCTGACAAGAGTTTAGAGGAGCTTGAAGCCATGACCGATGCCCGGCTTGAACAGATGTTCCTGACCATGACACCAAGGGTTCGAAAAGAAGACGATCCGCGTTACAAAGAACTTGAGGCGATGTTCCCGGAGGTGGAGAAAGCACTAAAGCGTAAGGAAAACACAAAGGAAAAGTTGTGGGGTGTTTATATCACAAAACATCCTGATGGATACCGGTTAAGTCAGTTCAAGGAGCATTATCTTAATTGGTATAAATCAAGAAACCCGGTGATGCATGTGGAACATAAAGCCGGCGAGAAAATGTATGTTGATTATGCGGGTGAAAAACTATCAATTATTGACTCTGAGTCAGGTGAAATCATACCGGTAGAAGTTTTTGTATCGATTCTGGGGGCCAGCCAATTGATTTACTTAGAGGCCACCATGTCCCAGCAAAAGGAAGATTTTATAGGTTCTTGTGAGAATAGCCTGCATTACTACGGAGGTTCACCAAAGGCAATCGTTACCGATAACCTTAAGTCGGCGGTAATCAAGAGCAACAAGTATGAACCATCATTAAATGAGGCCTTCCGTGACTTTACCTCCCATTATACCATGGCAGCATTACCTGCAGGGCCATATAAGCCAACCCACAAAGCATTGGTGGAAGGAGCCGTAAAAATCATTTACAGGGCCATTTACGGACCTGTTAAGGAAAACATATATACTTCACTTGGTACACTAAATAATGCCATCTGGACAGCACTGGAGGACCTGAATAATAAATCGATGAAAGGCAGGCCATACAGTCGCCGGCAGATGTTCGAAGAAACAGAACGGGATATACTTCAGCCGTTACCAGTGCGTAAATATGAACTTAAGCGAAGAAAATCGGTAACGGTAATGAAGAACAACCATGTTTGTTTGGGTGAGGATAAGCATTATTATAGTGTTCCGTACCAGTATATTGGTAAAAAGGTAATAATCCTCTACAGCCAGAGTGAGGTTGAAGTATATCATCACTATACCAGGATCGCTTTGCATGAGCGCAACCGGAAGCCATTTGGACATAGTACCATTGAAGACCATCTTGCTTCAAAGCACAGGTTCTTATCCGATTGGAACCCTGATAAATTTATTAAACGTGCAGAGGAAATAGGGCCAGAGACAAAAGAATATATCATAAAGCTGCTTGATAGCCGCCAGCATCCTGAACAGGCTTATCGTTCCTGTTCGGGCGTGTTGAGTTTTGCTGCCAGAGCTGGCAGGGAACGTTTAAACAATGCATGTCGCCGTGCTTTGCACTATGGTGATTACAGTTACCATACCATCCGGGTGATCCTCGAAAAAGGACTGGATAAAACAATTATCGAGGAAGAGTCTGATGAAAGTAAAATGCCTTCCCATGAAAATATCCGCGGACAGATCTATTATAACTGAAAACTACCAGGGAAAGATTACCCGCGGAGTAATCTTCCCCGGCAAGATTAACTTAAAACACAAACTATATGAATGAAGCAACATTACAAAAAATGAAACAGATGAAGTTCTATGGTATGGCTCAGTTGTTCCGTACCAGTCTTGAAGATGGACGAATGACTACATTGACATCAGATGAAATCATATCCATGCTGATCGAATCTGAATGGGATGACCGCAATAACCGTCGTATTGAACGTAACGTGCGCAATGCCAGGTTCAGGTACAAAGCCAATCTTGAACAAATCTACTTCGACATTAACAGGAACCTTGATAAAAACCAGGTAATACGCCTTGGAGAATGTACGTTCATTAACCGGCATGAAAACATATTAATTACAGGTAGTACCGGTATTGGTAAAAGCTATGTGGCATCAGCTATTGGTAACCAGGCTTGCACTCTTGGCTATAAAGTCTGCTATGTTAATACTGCCAAACTTCTCTCACGATTAAAAATGGAAAAGGCAGACGGATCGCATATTAAAGAAGTTGCACGTATTGAAAAGCAGGATTTACTTATACTTGATGATTTTGGATTGCAGCCTTTTGATAATAACGGGCGATCAATACTTATGGAAATCATTGAAGACAGGCATGGAAAAAAATCCACTATTATAACTTCACAGGTACCTGTATCGCACTGGTATGACTTGATTGGAGAACAGACTATTGCAGATGCTATTCTTGACAGAATCGTTCATGATGCACACCGGTTGGAACTCATTGGTGAGTCACTTCGAAGAAGGCAAAGAGATAAAATAAATGAAGAACTTGAAATTGAGGAAAAAATAATAAATTTGTAATAAGCCTATCAGTAAAGGTATATGATCGTTCAGTCAAATTAGGGGGTGGTCAAACCACTCCGGCGGAGGGTGGTCAATTTAAATCGGCGGACACTGGTCAAATTAAGCGGCTTTTCTACCATATTACTTTATTGGTGTAAAGAATTTGGAATAATAATGAGGAAGGATTTATCTACAGGAGATTTGACAAGATTTGAAATCGCTAATAATCAAGCAAAGAATATTATGATTCAACATTTATGCTTTTCTGTTTTTAGTAATATGAATTTTTATAATCTCAATAATTGGGAGAAGTTATTAGGAGATTAGCACTACCCACAACAGCGTGTATAAGCCATTGCTGGCAGCGGGTTTGCGTAGGTTGGTTCTTTTGGTTGCCTTGCGGTAACTCGATCACAAAGTGCTCTGACAACGCAACGGCTCATACACGCGGGCGTTGTGAATGATTTTTAAAGAAACCAGATGAACCTCAATACTAAGCACATACGTTATTCAGAACTAGCCATGCGGGGAGGTTGTCCACGAACGGTGCAGAAAACCGGGTCGCACAGCCTTAGTTAGCGATGGGTAGTGGGCTAGGGCGAGCCCGGTTTTCTTCGTTCGTGGTGACTTTTTCTGGTTATCTTTTGTGTGGCAGACAAAAGAGAACAAAGACAATAACTCATAATAGAATGAATTCTCAAATGATTAAATTTATTACGCTTGTCAGTTACAATGTGACTGACCAGACGAAGTGCGCCTTAATGTAAATGAAAGCAAAATAAAACCATTCACAACAGCGTGTATAAGCCATTGCTGGCAGCGGGTTTGCGAAGGTTGGTTCTTTTGGTTGCCTTGTGGTAACTCGACAACAAAGCGCTCTGGCGACGCAACGGCTCATACACGCGGACGTTGTGAATGATTATAAAGGAAAATCGGCTTTAATAAAAAAGAATAAAAGCTAATTAAGACTTGCTATACAGAAAGATTGTCCACTAGTAGCGTAGGAGATTAGGAAGCAAGAAATTTGGATATCGTATGCACTGTGTGATAATGGAAGCCTGATTTCTTCCTCTCATGGCAATCAGTTTGCTTGCCAAGGACCTACCTGTCTCTACCAGGGCAACTGAGCCAGTCAGATTCAGGTTCTTTTAAAACAATATAGACACTCGATAGATTGCTATTAAAATACTTGAAAACAATAAACAGAAAATAACAATAAAAATCCTATCTTATGAATTATAAAAAGTATTCATTTTTCATCCTATTTACCTTTCTATTGAAAGTTGCACTGGCACAGGATTACGTAATAGACTTCGAAAGTTCTGGAGCCAAAAACACCATTGACAACATTACAGTCACAAACCTGACAAAAGGTAATAGTTTAAATTTTAGCGGGACAAAGTTTTTACATTTGAAAAATTCAGTAGAAACCGGAATTTATTCGAATTACACAGCTCAAAACGACGAATTGGAATTCTTTCCAAATCCTACGAAAGATTACACACAGATGATTTTTGAAACTCAGGTCGAAGGTATCAATGTTGTTGAGATTTATAATATTTCTGGCCTCAAATTGATGCAAACGAAATATGCGTTGCCTGAAGGTAGACATACAATCGAATTATCCGGCTTGAAAGCAGGTATATATTTTATTAATGTTTGGGCTAATGGTTTTTGCCGCAATGGAAAGTTGATCTGTACAGGAAATGATGCAGAAAGTGTCAACATAAAATTTCTTAATACTATAATATATAACCCGGTAGGTGTAAATACCTTAAAGTATGCTGCAGATGAAGAAATTTTGGAATTTAATTCCGGTGATCAGTTGATGTTTTCTTTTAATTCCGGCGATTATAATACAATTTTAACAGACTCCCCTGAACAAAGTAAAACCATTCTTTTTAATTTTTATGAATGCCGAGGTGGTGACAGCATTAATTATCCCGTTGTGAAAATCGGAGATCAGATTTGGACCGCGGTAAATTTAAGGTCTGTGAAATTCGTTGATGGAACTGACATCCCAAAAGTTGACAATGATTCAGTATGGACTGTAACAAATTCGCCAGCTTATTGCTGGTATAATAATGATTCTTCTGCATTCTCTGATGACTATGGAGCTTTATATAACTGGTATACAATAAGTACTGAAAAAGTATGCCCTGCCGGATGGCATATTCCGAATAATGAAGATTGGGCAAATTTAGCAACTTACCTTGATGGCAATGAATTTGCCGGTGGCATGCTAAAAGAACAAGGATATGAACATTGGAATAGTCCAAATCTTGGAGCAGATAATTATAGCGGTTTTACTGCATTACCAGGCGGATTTAGGAGCAATAACGGCAAATATGGCTTTGGGAAATTTAATGATATTGGGAATAGTGCAACATTTATATCAGCAACTGAATTTGATAATGAAAATTCATATGGTATTTCCCTTAATGCAAATCATAGTGTTTTCCAAAGTGGCACAGCAAGAAAGGGAGAAGGTCATAGCATAAGATGTATAGGGCCAAAAATACCAATCCCGGCCTTGATTACCAATATAGGTGATATTACAGCCAACTCAGCAACAAGTGGGGGAACCATTGTTTTTGATGGCAATTCTCAAATCATCAGAAAAGGAATATGTTGGAGCGATACTCCATACCCTGATAGCACTGACAATATCACATCAGATGGTATTGGAACAGGAATTTACACTAGCTTGATTGAAGGCCTGACACCCAATTCCATTTATTATATCAGAGCTTATGCCATAAATGAATACGGGATTGGTTACGGAAATGAAATTTCTTTTACAACCAGGCATGAAGTCTCTAATGTGGTTTTGGATATTGATGGGAATGAATATGATACTATAAGAATAGGTAATCAAGTATGGATGAAAGAAAATTTAAAAACTACACGACTTAATGATGGTTCGGAAATACCAAAAGTGGCAGGAAATTTCGAATGGAATGCGCTCAATTCACCCGGTATGTGTTATTATGATAACGATGCTGCACGTTACGGCCAAATATACGGTGCATTATATAATTGGTATACAATTGAGACCGAAAGGCTTTGTCCAACTGGTTGGCATGTTCCGGATACTTCTGACTGGGCGAATTTGGAGAACTATCTTGGAGGTAATTCGATTGCAGGTAGCAAACTCAAAGAATCAGGATTAGATCATTGGAAAGAAGAGAATAATGATGCTACAAACGAAACTGGTTTTACAGCCTTACCGAATGGTTTTCGAAATAGCGGGGATGGGAATTATATTAACTATGGCTATAGTAACTATCTATGGCTCAGCGATCAGATCACTGACACAAGAGCTTACTTTAAAATCTTATCTTGTTGGGGTGCAAATATTATATCTGATAATGGAGAAAAAGTATTGGGATTGGCTGTGCGTTGCCTCAAGGATGTCGAGAAGTAAGTCGTGTTTTTTTTGTTTGTAGTAACTTAAGTGAATATTTTTTTGTGTGACAAGACAAAAGAGTAAAATTACAATGTTGAATTCTAAATCGAATTAACCAGGATTAAGACTGAAAATAAATAAAACCATTCACAACAGCGTGTATAACCAATTGCTGTGCAGTGGGTTTTCGCAAGCAAAAACCTACTTTACAGTTATGAACAGCATCGGGCAAGGTTTTAGGCAGTGGTAACTAGAAAAGTGAGCGCTTCGAAGACGCAACTGGTCATACACGCGGGCGTTGTGTTCAATTGTAAAAGAAAACAGACACCCGTAAACATGAGTATAAAAAGACATGAAAGTGAACCTCCATTGGCGACATCAGAATGGGGCTGGAGATATCATCATTTAGGAATACCCACAGATAAGGTTATTGAAGGAGAGAGATATATTCCTCAATTTAAATTATATGTTTCCGGTTTTAATACAAGTCCATATGGGATTGAATGGATGCGGTTTGACAATGATAGTCCCATTCATGATCTTATTAAAAGGGTTCCTCATATAGCCTTTGAAGTTGATAATCTGGATTTGGAACTTGCTCGATTCAACTTCAATATTTTAACACCACCGAATTCTCCTGGTGATGGGATACGGGTTGCAATGATAGAACATAATGGAGCCCCTATTGAATTAATTGAATTTGAAAAAAAATGAAATAACAACTGAACACAACAGCATGTATAAGCCATTGCTGGCAGCGGGTTTGCGTGTGTTAGCTTTTGTTGGTACCTTGTTGTACCTAGATAAGTAAGTGCTTTGAACACGCAACGGCTCATACACGCGGGCGTTGTGCGTAATGTTATAAAAAGCAAGCTACCATGAAAATTGAGATAAATTATGTTTAGATATTTCAAGAAGAAAAAAATTCAGACATCAGATGGTGCATACCAAGATAAATGGACTATTGTTGCTTTAAAGGGTGTAGAGCAATACAATTTATTGACTCCTTCAGAGAGAATCTGGTATAATATTAGAGGAATTATTGATTCAACAAACAATGGAGGACTTATCAGTTATTATTATAATTCTGGAGCAGAGAATGTCTATGACGCGATTGAAGATTTAGAAAACCTTGGATTTGATAATATCTCTTTAATAATAAAAAAGTACAATCAAATCCTGTTTAATGGTGATATTGTACCAAAGAATCTTAATGAACGTAATAATTTTGTTAATTCTTTGAGTGAACAAAGAGATGAACTATTACAGGATTTAGAATTTGAGTTAACAAAACAAATTGATGATTTGGAAAATAAATTGACCTCATTTTTAGAAAAAGAGAAAATGATTAAATAAAACACTACGCACAACATGCGGTCATACGCAATTGCCGGGCCGAGGGGTTGCTAATGTTAGTTCGTTTGGCTATCTTTCCTGTAACACGACAAGCGAGCGCTCCGAAGCGGCAACTGCGCATACCGCCGAACGTTGGGCATCATCATAAAGAAAAAATCGTTTGACACAATTATTAATTTATTAAGTGGTAAAACCTTATAAAACCAAAAAGTATGCATAAAGCTTTTACAATAGAATTTATTATTTCCGGGCTATTAATTCTTATACTCGGATGTAATGAAAATGAAGAGGCAAAACAGAATACGAAACCTATCAATGCCTTTTTTATGAATATGGATGATCAACTATGGGAACCCTCCATAATTAATGATAGCATATGCTTATCCACCTATAGCTGTGTCTATTCAGAAGTAGATCAAACGCCTTATTATACTATTACTGCTTATAGGGATCCACAAGCAAAAAGTAATTATGAAAGTGAAAACATATTCAGGCTTCAAATTATGAATGCCGACAGTGTTGGCCCTTATATAATTTCTGATTCAGTTGGCAGTTTTACATCCTTTGCTTTACTCGTTAAAAACGATATTTACGGTCAAAAAAAGTATGTTAACAATGCAAATAAAAAATCTTTTTTTGTACATATTGATGAAATGATTCCGATTGAATTCTTTTCAAAGCCAGGAATAAAAGGCTCGTTTTATGGAATAATATATAATGAAGACAATCCAACTGATTCAATTGTAATTGAAGATGGTCAGTTTATGTTTAATAAAATTAATCGAAATAATTTCAATCAATGTGAAGATTAGTGTTGACATCGGATATGATAATTCGATAATTAATTGTTTAAAATTTGAAATAGGAATATGACGAATGCCCAACAGCGTGTATAAGCCATTGCTGGCAGCGGGTTTGCATATGTTGTTCTTTTGGTTGCCTTGTGCTACCTAGACAACAAAGCGCTTTGAATCACGCAACGGCTCATACACGCGGACGTTAGCATTAATGGGGTTCGTTAAAGTCACATAGTTTACAAAGTTAAAGCCACATAGTTTACACTTTTTAAAGCTGTAATTTGTGATAAAAAACA
>JAFGOZ010000389.1 GCA_016926235.1 Bacteroidales bacterium
CAGGGAGTCGGTCATATCAATGAAATATGCACCTGTTAACGCCCCGTTAACATTTTCTTCACCTGTTACAGAGTCAACATCATATCCGGAAAACTCAATATTTTCGATAGTTAAACCAACAGGAACGGTTGAGCCGCTGGTATTTCCCAGAGAGATTTGTTTTATATACACAAGCGGTTTATCTTCTTCATCAGACCCTTTAATGGTGAGACTTTTGTCAATAATTGAAATTGCTGTTTGGTTTACTTTATAAAGGCCGGGTTCAATAATAATAACATCACCATTTGCAGCACCAGAAACAATATCAATTAAATTGTCGGAAACAGTAACAGTTATTTCTTCAGCTTTTACCTGCAATAAGGCAATGCCAAAAAGTAAAAGCAATAATAAGTAGTTTGTTTTCATATTTTTTAGTTTTAAATTATTAATATCCATAATCATTTGTTAAATAAGGATTGACATCAATTTCTTCCTGATGTATAGGTAAAAGTTCTTTGGAATTTGGCTTAAAATATTTAGCAACCCAGGTTACAAATTCTTCATCAAGGTTAATGGCCCAGTTAGTAACATTTGGCCATTCAATTGTATCACGGGCAGCAATAGTCAAAGAATCAAGGGGATTGTTAAAATTCATTAAAACCATTTCTTTTCCAACATTTTTCCATGCAATCCATTGTGGCACATTTTGATATATTCCCTGCTGGTTATAAATTTCTCTGAGTTCTGAACGCATTTCCGATATTTTTGAGTCTAATAAATTCCATCGTATTAAATCGTGTTTTCTAAGGCACTCCCCGGCAAGTTCCCAAGCCCTCTCGTTTACAATAGCATTAAAAAAGCCCTGATAATCTGTTGGAGTAATGCCAATTTGATCTTCATTCCCTCTAAAAGCCCTGCGCCTGACCTCTTCGTAAGCAGCAATTGCAGCAGGAGTAGGGCCATTATTCAGTTCGTTTTCAGATTCGGCAAACATTAATAAAATATCAGAATATCTTAATAAAACCCAGTTTATACCATTGTACTTGTCAGCACCGGGCTGGATTGGCTCGAGCCATTCCCTTCTCCATTTAGCGAGATAGATGGCATCAAGGCTTTCAAGAACCTGGTTATCCTGATCATCAATACGGTATAAAGATACAGTAACATCGCGGCGCGTATCAAAAGCATTAAAAGAATAATAAAAACCTGCCATTGCCCTAACACCTCCATCGGCTTTTCCATAGCTTGAATTTGCATCGATTTTATTTCCAATGTAATAACCGGTTTCACCACTTTCATAATTGCCCATTCCAACCTCCCACATCACTTCACCAAAATCAACATCGAGTTGGCGATGGCACATTGTTTTAAATACCTCTTCAAAATCGGGATTAAGGCTATGTTCGCCACTTTCCATAATATCATTGCACTGATCACGTGCAATTTGATAATATTTTTGAGGATTACTTCCCTGTTCCATAACACCTGATCCCCTTCTTAGTGAATATCCTGCCCTTGCCAATGCAATTCGTGCAAGAAGGCCTTTTACAGCTCCTTTTGTAATGCGCTCATCGGAGGGTACTTCACTTCTCCAGGGAACTAAAGTTTCAGCATATAAAAGATCATTTATTAAATGTTCGTAAATGGTATCCCTGTCGGTTTTTGGTAAATAGAATTTTGTTATGTCGCCAGCTTCGGAAGGTTTGGTTTTAAATGGCACATCTCCCCAATTTCTTATTAATTCGTAATAATGTAAAGCACGAAGTGTATATACCTCGCCCAGCATTCTGTTCATTTCTTTCCTTTCAGATTCTTTTCCATCGGTGAGTAAAGGACTCTTGGGTATTCCTTCGATACAGATATTTGCACGTTCAATTCCCATATACAAATTCCGCCACGGTTTTAAAATTTCCATATTGCCGGGGGTACAAGCATAGCGGGCAATATCTCTCCGTCCGTTGTCGAGGCTTGGCCCGCTGCACATAGCTATATCGGTATCAACACCATAATACATGCTTAACCGTTTTGAATATCCTTCGTCATTAGTCATTAGTTGATAAATACCTAAAATTGCCAGGCGTGTAAAATATATATCAGTAAATACTTTTTCACTGGCAAAAACAGATTCGGGAGTAATATTTAAATATTCCTTACCACAGGATTGGGGAAATAATAAAATTATCGCTATCAATACTATACTTGACAATTTTAATATAAATTTTAAAATACGTTTCATCTCTGTATTCAATTTATAGTGTTAAGTTTAAACCAAAAATAAACGAACGGCTCCTGGGATAAGCAGAATAATCAACTCCAGGTGTTAAAGGAGTTCTCCGGCGTGTATTTACTTCGGGATCGTATCCGGAATAATTAGTAAATAAAAACGCATTATATACAGTAGTATAAAACCTTAATTTTTGAATGTGAATTTTTTGGGTCCATTTTTTTGGAGCGGTTATTCCTAAAGTGATGTTATTTATTCGCAGAAATGACCCGTCTTCAACAGCCCATGAATGGAACAATACCCTTCCGGGTTGAGGTTTCCAAATTACAGCGTCTTTATTTAATTCCTTTAGGGCATCAGGATCGGTGACTACCTGGCCATTTTCATCAATAGTTTTCCATCTTTTATCATAGGCCATAATGTCAAGTAAATTAGTATACAATTTCGGAGCTCCTGAAAACTCAATAAGGTTGGCATTATAAATATCATTCCCGTATACCCAGTTCATAAATACACTAAAATCAATCCATTTATAGCTCATCGAAATATTTAAACCTCCGGTATGCTTTGGATTGGCATTTCCAATTATAACGCGGTCATCTTCAGTAGTAACTTTGCAACTGTCATTAACAAAATTACCCATGCTATCAATTGGAGAATTGATGTCTTTGAATTTAACAGATCCAGGTCCAAATCCTGCAAATAATAAATCTTCATTATCAGCTACCCCGTATTTAAGCGTATAGGTTTCGGTTACAGGATCATAATTAAAATCATCAACAGAATAAAATCCGTCAGTAACAAATCCATACATTAGCCCAACCGGCTCGCCTTCCTTCACAATATAGTCAGAACCTATATTATTATTCCA